>CAKPNP010000004.1 GCA_934169415.1 uncultured Bacilli bacterium | reverse complement strand
GTATTAGTTTAAACTAGTGCTTTGTCTCCTCTTTTTTGATAGAAAGAGAGGAAAATAAATGGATGAAAAAGTAAGAGGTTTTGTTGCAGGATTAGGAGCAGAATTTGGAGCAATTTTTGATTCACTATGGACACATGGCGATGAAAGCAAATTGGAAAGACTTGCAGAAGCAAAACTTGCTGAAATGTCAAAAGGAGGTAGAAGAGTATAATGAACGATTCAAAAAGAGAATTATTAATGAGTTATATTAAAAGTAATATAGCTCCAATATTAGTGGATTTTATAGACGGAAATAATATTCCTAATAGCGTTGTATTATCTGCTAACCTAGAAATATCAGAACTTAATAGTTATGAGTTATACGATGGAAGAAGTTAAAGAAATATTTAATGATAACGAAATGATTCTAACAAATAAAATATCTGAAATATTAAAAAAAGAAGGATTTATTATTAATAATCCTTTAGAAAAAATACATATATCAATAGGTATTGTAGATAATTTCTGTCATGAAGTAGTTTATCATAAGCATGAAAGCCTAGATTATGATGTAATGAAAAAAGAAGTTATAGATCTAATTATAGGTTTATTAAAAAGAGACTAATGTCTCTTTTTAAATATGCTAAATTTTTTCTCTTTATCGAAAACTACATTTGTTTTAAGTATAAATATAAATACTAAAACAAGTAATATACCATATAATAAATATCCTAATAAATTATCAACTAAAATATAAACGAGTGTTGCAACAGCAAATAATAAATCTATAACCCAAATTATAATAACAGTTGTTTTATGAGAAAAATTCATATTTAAAAGTTGATGATGTATATGAAATTTATCAGGTTTAGTTATATCTTCTCCCTTAAAGTAACGTCTTAATATTGCAAAGAATGTATCTAAGAATGGTATGGCTATTATCATAAATGGTATAAAAAATGATGTTAAAGTAACATTTTTAAAACCTAAAAGTGCCATTATTGATACCATGTATCCTAAAAACATACTTCCAGAGTCTCCCATAAATATTTTAGCTGGGTTAAAGTTATAAACTAAAAATCCTAAACAAGAACCCAACATAATAAAACATAATTTATAATCTAATTGATTAGAACCTATAAAAATTATTATTATACCAACGATTAAATAAAATATAATACTAATTCCAGAAGCTAACCCGTCAAGACCATCTATTAAATTCATACAGTTAATACATGCTAGCATTAAAATTAAAGTAAAAACATATTTAAAAAATTTAAAATTTATATATATACCAAATGCACTTATTTCATTTAAAGATATATTACCATAAAATATAACAATTAAACATGCTATAATTTGTCCTATTAATTTATATTTTGCTTTAACAGGTTTTATATCGTCTATTATACCAGTTAAAAGTAGTACAAAACTTCCAATTACAATTGCATTAGTTGTATGTGTTTGTTTTATAAAAAATAAGTATCCAAATATAAAACCAATATATATAGCAAGACCACCTAATCTAGGAATTGGTGTTTTATGAACCTTTCTTTCATTAGGTATATCAAGTGCATTTACATGATACGCTATTTTTTTTACTATAGGAACTAAAATTGTAGTTATTAAAAAACAAGAAAATGTTATTAATAATGAATTTATTATTATCTTATTCATACTATCACCAATATTAATTTTATCAAAAATATATATCATAGTAAACAGAAATTTGACATAATTACTTAAAATATGTTATATTATTTACCGTGATGGCACATTATTCTAGTCAATAAGTTACTATGAGGATGGGACTAAAAAATCATTAAAGAGCACATCTGTGAAACTTCTGGTGTTTGCTTCATACGCCCAGTTTGGGGTGGATGCTGGAAGGTATAGATATTTGGGCAACCGTAATGGCATACGATTCTGACCCAGGTATTTTGGAGACCTAAACTTGTAAGTAGCCTATACACAAGTGCGTTGATGGACTACTTATGACTTAGGATTAAACCTATTTCGTGGCGAAAGTTATGAATAGAGTAGCTTGTCTTGAGTGAATGATGGGGATAGATGTTAAACAATATTATTTGATAGCTATAAATAATTTAGTATCGCGTTTTGAAACATTATTTGCAAAAAAGAATTAATAGTAATTATTATTGGTGAAGAAATTTCCTAGAGTGATAATATGGGATTGCAGTGTGTACTAAGTGGCAATCAAGTCATGCTTTTGCATTAGATTTTTAAACGGGAACGGCTAACCTGGTAACGGGAAGTAAAATCTAGGGAAATCCTACTTGACCTAATGACACAAAGTTAACTATATTATAGCCTAATCATATTAAAAAAAATACTCATACAACTGTATGGGTATTTTTATATTAAAATAAAGCTTAAAACTGTACCTAAAACCATTATAATAAGCATAATTATAGCTATTACTTTTGCTATTTTTTCGTTTTTCATAAAACACCTCTACATAATTATAATATATTTTAATATTTTATGGAATATTTTTTTATACAATTAAATAAATTTAAATAGGTGATTGAATTGAAAAAAATAATACTTAAAGCAAAAAACAAAATAAAATTGGACAAGAATTTATTTCTATTTTTAACAATATTATTAATAGTAGGTATCATATCTGGCTCTATTTTTGCTACTATATTAAATAATAGTGATAAAATACTTGTTACGGAACATTTAAACACTTTCCTAACTAATGTTGAAAATAATAATTTAAACTATTTTGTATCATTTAAAAATAATTTTATTACTGATATATTAAATACATTAATAATATGGGTACTTGGTATTTCTATAATTGGTCTTCCAATAATTATAATAATGTATTTTTCTAAATGTTTTATATTAGGTTTTACCATAGGAAGTATATTTGCAAGTTTTAAATTAAAAGGTTTTATATTTGCGTTATTATATTCTTTTCCGGCAGAAATTATAGGACTTTTTATTTGCATGATTTTAACTATGTATTCAATTTCTTTTTCTATTAAAATGATATATTCCGTTTTTAAAAGAAAAACAGTAGATTTTAAACTACTTATAAATAAATATTTAATCATACTTATAATCTCATTAGGATTTGACCTAATAGTAAGCTTATATTCTTCTTTAGCACTACCTAGTATTCTTAAATATTTTATTAAATTTATTAGATAATGTGATATAATTAAATAGGTGATGTTATGAAAGTTGTACTTGGAATTAGTGGTGGAGTAGATTCTTCTGTAGCTGCTATTTTGCTAAAAAAACAAGGATATGATGTAGTAGGTTTATTTATGAGAAACTGGGATTCATCAGTAAATGGTGATATACTAGGGAATCCTACTTTAAATAATGATATATGTCCACAAGAACAAGATTATAATGATGCAGTTAAGGTATGTGAAAAGTTAAATATACCATTACATAGAATTGATTTTGTAAAAGAATATTGGGACTATGTATTTACATATTTTTTAGATGAGTTAAAAAAAGGAAGAACTCCTAATCCTGATATAATGTGTAATAAATATATAAAGTTTGATATGTTCTATAAAGAAGCTTTAAAAATGGGAGCTGATTATATTGCAACAGGTCACTATGCTAGAATGAAAAATGGAGTATTTATGCGAGGAATTGATGATAATAAAGATCAAACCTACTTTTTATCACAAGTTCCCAAAGAAGTTTTAAATAAAACATTGTTCCCAGTTGGTGATTTAAATAAATCTGAGGTAAGAGAAATTGCCAAAGAATATGATCTTATTACAGCAGAGAAAAAAGATTCTACTGGAATATGCTTTATTGGTGAAAGAAATATAACTAAATTCTTGGAAAACTATTTACCTAATATTCCAGGTGATATAGTTAATATTGATTCAATGGAAAAAGTTGGCACACATATAGGATTAATGTATTATACAATCGGACAAAGAAGAGGATTAAATATAGGTGGATATGAAAATAGAATGTTTGTAGTTGGTAAAAATTTAGATAAGAATATCTTATATGTGGCATTAGGTGAAGATAATGAATATTTATATTCTACTTCATGTATTGTAACGGATATAAACTGGATAAGCGATAATATATATACAGAATGCACTGCAAAATTTAGATATAGACAAAAGGATTGTGAAGTTAGTATTGAAAGACTTGATGGAAATAAAGCATTAGTTAAATTTAAAAATAAAGTTAAAGCTGTAACTAAAGGACAAGCCTGCGTATTTTATAAGGATGAAGAATGTCTTGGTGGGGGTATAATTGACGAAGTTTTAAAAGATGGTAAGAAGTTATGGTATTTATAATTTAACTTTTACTTTACACCTTGACAATTGACAAGTTTGTGATAAAATGTTAATGGAGGTAATTGTAATGGATAAATTAAATGAAATATTACACGAATTAGGTATATCAAAAGTAAAACTAGCAAAATTTTTAGGAGTTTCTAGGCAAATGATTTACAATTACTTAGAACTTGATTCCATAAATAAATGGCCAAAGGATAAAAAAGTTTTATTATTAAATTTATTAGGAATTAAAACAGTAGAAGATATTGATAAAATTAAAGTTAATACTGATTATATTTATGAAGTTGACAATAGGTTAAAATTTGTAACTTCTACAAATGATTTTTCTAGTGTTTCTCTAGATGGATTAGGTAAAAAACAAAAAAAATTATTTCAAGATATAGTTGATATAGTTAAAGAAAAGTTAGAAGATGAATCAGATGAAGAAGGGTATAATTCTATGTTATATTTATACCATTTTATTCAATCACTTGATACATCAAAAGAACTTAAGTATGTTTTAGGTTATGTTTCTAAAGCTACAGGATTCACTGAACCTATGGAATTTGTATTTAATGAAGATGAACAATTTTTACTTGAAAGTATATTGTATTCAGCATTTTCATTATATAATGGGGGAGGAACTTCTAAAACTAGAATAGCTGCAGCTCATGAAAAATTTGTAGAACAAATAGAACATAAAGTAGAAGAAAAATTAAGTAGAACAATGGAATTAAATACAATTAAAGTTCAAGCATTAAAAGAACTTGGACTTACTCAAATTACTGAAGAAAATGCTTCTTTAGTATTTGAAAAAATAGCAGAAATACAATCTAGAAAAGTATCAAATTAAAAACAGCATTAGCTGTTTTTATTAAATTCATTTATTTTATCATATACATTTTTTAAAGATTGTTCATATTTGCTAGTTGTTTTTGGTATATAATATTTTCTATTTTTTAAATTATCCGGTAGATACTGTTGTTTTACAATTCCATTTGGATAATTATGAGGATATAGATAATCTTTTGAATTAGTTTTAATATGATTTGGTACATTACCTGTGTTTCCTTTTTCTATATCCATTAATGCATAATCCAGTGCCATATGTGCACTATTAGATTTAGGGGATAAAGCAAGTTCAGTTACTACTACTGAAAGAGGAATCCTACCCTCAGGTAGTCCTAATCTTTCACAGGCGTTAATTGCTGCGTCTACTTTAGGTCCCATAGAAGGATTTGCAAGACCTATATCTTCATAAGCTATCACAGTCATTCTTCTGTATATACTATCTAAATCTTCTGCTTCAATAAGACGTGCTAGATAGTGTAAAGACGCATTAACATCACTTCCTCTTATTGATTTTTGAAATGCTGATAGCACATCATAATGACCATCTTCATTTTTATCATGAAAGAAAACTGGTTTTGAATTAATTTTTTTTATTCCAGCAACACTTACAGTTTTATTTGGTGAAGAGTAATATGATATTTCAAGTAAATTATAAGCACTTCTTAAATCACCACTTGACAATGTTGCAATTAATTCAATGCTTTCATTATCTATTTCTATATCTTTTAAATATTCTGATTTACAAGCTTTTTTTAAAGCTTTTTTAATATCATCTAAAGTTAATTCTTTAAGTTCAAATATTTGACATCTGCTCCTTATTGCAGGATTAAGTTTATGATATGGATTAGATGTAGTAAGACCAATTAGTGTAATAAGACCATTTTCTAGATATGGTAATAATAAATCTTGTTTATCTTTATTTAATCTATGAATTTCATCCATAATTACTATTATTCCGTTATTTTCTTTTGCTTCATATATACAATTATCAAAGTCTTGTTTATTATTTATAGTGGCATTAAGCATTACGTATTTTTGCTTTAAATCATTAATTAAAGCATAGGCTATACTAGTTTTACCAATACCTGGTTTACCATATAATATCATAGAAAATAATCTTTTATTTTTTACTAAATTTGATAATACTTTATCTTTTCCAATTAAATGTTGTTGACCTATTACATCTTTTAAAGATTTAGGCCTTAAACTAACTGCTAAAGGTTCCATTTTAATCACCAACAATTATTTTATCAAAAAATGTAAAAAAATGATATAATAAATATGGTGAAGAGTATGAAAAATGAAAATAATTTAGAATTCAATGATTTAGCTAATGAATTTAAAAATTTTTTATTAATAGATAAAAAGTATAGTAACGAAACAATAAATTCGTATATGAACGATTTAAATAAATATTATTTATATATTAAAAATAACAATTTAAATATAAATAATATGACTAGAAAAGATATAATTAATTATACAAAATATTTAAAAAGTTGTCATTTATCTAGTTCATCAATATCACATAATATATCGGTTTTAAAGTCATTTTATAAATTTTTAATAGTTACTAAAAACTTTAAAACTAATTTAATGGATATAGTTGACACACCTAAAAAAGGGATTACTTTACCTAAAGTATTGTCTATAGAGGAAGTAGATAAACTACTAGATATAGATTTTACAAATAAATATAGTTATAGAAATAAAGCTATGTTAGAAGTTATGTATGCAACGGGGTTAAGAGTTTCAGAATTAGTAAATTTAAAACTAAATCAGATAGATTTTGACAGTGATTTAATTAGAGTTATGGGTAAAGGTTCAAAAGAAAGAATAGTACCAGTTGGTGAAATTGCTATGCGTTATTTAAAAATTTATATAAATGAATATAGATTAGAACTATTAAAAGATGATAATGCAGATTATGTTTTTTTAAATAATTTAGGTAAGCGCTTGTCAAGACAAAGTTTCTTTAAAATTATTAAAAATGAAGCTATTAAAAAAAATATTACAACTAATTTTTCACCACATACTTTAAGACACTCTTTTGCAACACACTTACTAGATAGGGGAGCGGATATAGTTAGCATTAAAGAATTATTAGGACATTCTTCACTTTCTACAACTCAAATATATACTCATATATCTGATCAAAAATTAATTGCAGAATATAAGAAATATCACCCTCATGGATAGGAGAAAAAATGGAAGAAAAAGTAAAGAAATTAGAAGAAGAAATAAATAATTTAAATAACAGAGTATTAAAATTAGAAAAAATAAATAAAAGAAGAAAAATATATAAAATAATCTCATTTATATTATCAATTATATTTATCTTTGTTTTAATATTTATATATTATTATATAATTTCTAAATTTTCAAATATATTTAATAATTTGTTTTAATTTTAATGATAATTTGTTATAATAATGCCTAAGGTTTTGGGTGATTTTATGATTATAGATGATATAAGAATAGCTAATAATGTAATGAATGGATTGGTTCATAGTAAATTTGATTATATTTATCCTTTTTCAAACGAAAATATAAATGCTGCTTTTAATAACTTTGATTTAAAGGGGAAAGATTGTCTAACAGTACTTGCTAGTTCTGATCAGACTTTTGATTTATATTTAAGAGGAGCTAAAAGTGTATTCACTTTTGATATAAATCCACTTACAAAGTATTATTTTTATTTAAAAAAAGCAGCCATAAAGACATTGTGTTATGAAGAATTTTTGCAATTTTTTAGTTATTACGATGAAAATGATATGGAAAATTTAACAGTTTTTAATAAGGAAACTTTCTATAGAAAAGTTATTTATGGACTTGATGGAGACGCGCATACATTTTGGACATATTTATTTAATAAATATCCTGGTTGTATTATAAGAGAAGCTTATTCATTATTTACATACGATGAATTAAAAAAAGATTTATTAACACAAAATATATCATATTTGGATATTAGAAATTACGATATTTTAAAGTTTATAATTGCTGATGTGGATATTAAATTTGAAAATGTAAATATAAAATATTTATCAAATAAAATAGAATCTAAATTTGATTTCATGTATCTATCAAATATTTTTCAATATTCAAGTAGTATATTTAATCTTAATGACAAAATATTGGAACTTAATGAAATAAAAAAATTAATAATTAAACTATCTAGCTTTTTAAATGATAGTGGTAGTATAGTATCGTATCTATACGCAATTAATAAAAACCAAAAGAATCAAAGCAAAGTAGCAATATATGATAAGGAATTATGCGACGCAATCTTAAATGAAGATTTCTATAATATCAATATTAATGGTTCTTATAATAGTAAAGAAACAGATAATATATTAATATATAAAAAATAGTTTAAATACTATTTTTTTTCATATAATTAGATAGGTGATCTTATGAATAATGTTGTTTTAGCATTTATTTTAACTACTTTGGCAGGCCTATCAACTATGATTGGTAGTTTTTTAATATTTTTTAAAAGTAATGAAAAGATATTAATCTCATCTTTAGCATTTGCTGCTGGAGTTATGATAAGTATTTCAATAACCGATTTACTTCCAGAAGCCTTTAAATTACTTAATAATTTTAATTTATTCTTAAGAATCATATATATATTAATATTTATATGTATAGGAGTTATAATTTCTATGGGAATAGATAAAAATATTAAAATAAATAAAGGTAATAATCTATATAGGGTAGGGATTATATCAATGCTTGCTATAATAATTCATAATATACCAGAAGGAATAGCTACTTTTATGGCAACTAATAGTAGTGTTAAACTAGGTTTATCTTTGGCTATAGCAATAGCACTTCATAATATACCAGAAGGAATAAGTATATCTATTCCTATATATCATGCAACAAAAAGTAGGGGGAAGGCATTATTATATACATTTATTTCTGGTATTTCAGAATTATTTGGAGCAATTATTACATATATATTTTTATCTAATTTTATAAATAATACAGTACTTGGATTCTTATTTAGTATAATAGCAGGTATAATGATACAAATTTCAATATATGAATTAATACCAACTAGTTATTCATATAAAAATAAAAAATTATTTATATTATTTATAACAATCGGGGTTGTTTTTATGATTATAAATAGTTTTATATTTTAAATATAAAGAAAAAAAGACTTTAAAACGTCTTTTTTTCTTTTGGGCTCTTATCTACATATCATAATTTGAGTTTGTAGATGATTGTTTACTTGTATCGGCATTAGTATTGGCATTCATACTTTTATTAGTATTTGCTCTGTTATCTTTACCTTTACAATTCGATTGTAAACTTTTATTACTTTTCATTTTCATCACCCAATAATATTATTATCCATTACTTATAATATATAACTGGTAAGATATGGAAATAAAAATATCTAAGTTAACATAATATATATTATCGGAAGTTGTATTATAGTTATTTTATAAGCTTAATATAAATAATTCTAATGCATTATATTTATCTATTTCTCCAGTTTTAATTTTAATATCTAAATTAGATAATTCATATAAATATTTAATCAATATATCAGATGAATATTTTTTAGAATTTTGATTAGCTAATTTAACTCTATATGGATGAATTTTTAATTCTTTTGCAATATTATTTTCTGTAAAACCTTGAAGGAATAATTGTTTAACTTGATACATTATTCGTATTTGATTAGCTAATGTTATTATTATTGCTATTGGTTCTTCACTTGATTTAATTCGTTCCTGGTATAGTTCTAAAGCTAATTTTTTATTTTTTGATACAATAGCATCTATTAATTTAAAATTATTTGTTTCTAATGATTTTGGAGTTAAATTTAGTATATCTTGACGAGTTATTATTTTATCATTATCTTTATATATTTTAATTTTTTCAATTTCTGATGAAAGTAGGGTAATATCATCCCCCACTCTTTCTATTAATAATTTTATATCATCGGCTTGTATTTCGTAATCATCAAACAACTTTTTAACAATATCTTCTTTATTTATACTATTGAATTCTTTTACTATACCATTTTTTTTAACTAATTTAGTTATTTTCTTTCTTTCATCAAGTTTTTCTTGATTTAATATAAATATTATTTTAGAACCTTCATTTATATTAGATAAATATTCTTCTAAAGGTATGGTATCTATTCCTTTATTATTTGATGAAAAAATAATAGAATTATATACAACAATTAATTTTTTTTCTTCAAACAATGACATACTAGAAGCATCCTTTATAATTGTATTAATATTATCTACTTCTAAATTGTATTTACTTATACTAATATCATCGATTTTTTCTTTATTAATTATATTATTTAATTCTTGATTTATTAAAAAATCAATAGTTCCGTATAATAAATATATCATAGTACCACCTACTACATTATATCATTTTTATTTAAAATTAAAAAGTACTATTTTATTCTAAAATAGAATGTAGTACCTTTATTTTTTTCAGAATTTACGCCATATTCAAAACCATGTATTTCTAAAATATTTTTAACGATAGATAATCCAATTCCTGTACCTACTTTATTTCTTTTGTGTTTCTTATTAGAATGATAATACTTTTCCCAAATAAATGGAAGAATATCTTCATCAATACCAACACCTGTATCCTTTACTTCAACTAAAACATCCCTAGATTTAATAACATTAACCACTACCCTATTATCAGAACCAGTATAGTTTATAGCATTACATATTAAATTATATAAAACTTGTTCAATTTTCTTTTTATCTGCATTAACTATTACTTTATCTGGCATATTAAGTTCAAATATATATCCTTCTTTTTCTTTTAAAATATCAAATTTTTTAACAATATCTTTTATAAGAAAACATATATTAAATTGTTCTAAAACTATGTTTTCTTTAGTTTGTTGAAGTCGTGATAAATCAAGTATATCATTAACCAATAAATTAAGTCTATCTGTTTCTTCTATTATGATATTTAAATTTTCATCTCTTTTTTCTTCATTATTTAAATCTCTTATCATTTCAGCATAACCTTTTATCATTGTAAGTGGTGTTTTTAGATCATGTGAAACATTTGCAAGTAATTCTCTTCTTAAATTGTCAGTTTGTTTTAATTCTTCTTTTGCATAATCTAGAGTTTCTTCTAGTTTTTCTATTTCAGAAATATTACAGTTAGATTTAAATGAAAAATCATAATTACCTTTAGCTAGCAAAGATGCTTTCTTACTTATATTAATAATAGGTTTACTTATTCTTTTAGAGATGAAATATCCAATTATGAAAGCCAAAAATATAACTATTATAGAAACAATTATTAGTTGTTTTGATAATAAATTTATAGTAGCATCCATAGGTTGAAGAGAACTTGATACAAATAAATAATTTTCATCATTAAGTTTTAAAGCATATATTAAAGCATTATTACCAAATCTATTATTAGTCATTTTATAGGTTTGACTAGTAGAATTACTATTTATAAATGTCTTAATATAATTACTGTTATTTACACATCCCATATTTGATATAGATGAATATTTATTCATATTATTATATACAATTTCTATGCAAACTTCATTTTTAAAAGCTAATTTATCAAGGTAACTAGCATTTACATCATTATAATTATTAGCAATCAAATTAGCTGTATTTTTTATTATTTTAATCTTATTATATTCATAAAAACTGTTTAAAAATATAATTTGAAAAAACCACAATAGTAATATTATCAAAAATGTAAAAAATATAAGATATATCCAAATTTTATTTTTTAAACTATTCTTTAATTTCAAATTTGTAACCTACCGATCTTACTGTAGTAATTAAATCTCTATAAATATCTAAATTATTTCTTAACATTTTAACATGGGTATCTATCGTTCTATCGTCACCATAAAAATCATAACCCCATATTTTAGATAATAATTCTTCTCTTGATATAGCTTTATTTTTATTATTAATAAAGTAAGATAACAAATCAAATTCTTTAGGTGTTAGTTTTAACTCTTCGTTATTAATATAAACAACATGTCCTTTAAAATCAACTTTTAAATCTTTATAAGTAAACGTATCTAAGTTTGTATATCTTTTAGTAACAGCTTTTATTCTTGCTAATAATTCTTTAGGACTAAATGGTTTAGTCATGTAATCATCTATTCCAAGATCAAAACCTAATAATTTATCATATTCATCACTTCTAGCAGATAAAATAATAGTTGGGATATTATACTTCTTAATCTCTTTATAAACGGAAAAACCATCCATTTTAGGCATCATTATATCGAGTATTATGCAATCAATTTTATTTTCCATAATTATATCTATTACTTCATTTCCGTCATCTGTTTCAAGAACTTTATAATGTTCCATTAAACAATATTCTTTTATTAAGTTTCTTATTCTTTCTTCATCATCAACTATTAATACAGTCATACCATCACCTCTTTTAATTATTATATAATATTTTTGTGAAAAGTAAATGATATTAAAAACTAATTATTTTATTTTAAGTATAAATAATCTATTAAACTAAAAAGCTCAAAAAATTTTGAACTTTTTAATACTATTTTTGAATAAATTTTTAATCATTTCGATTTAAATAATCATCTAAGTCGAATGTAATTTCAATCATTCCAGAATAGTCATTTTCATTTGGAGCATTAGAATAAACATAATTATCAGTATAAAATGTTAAAAATATTATAAATTTATTTTTTAAATATCTAGTTATTTTTATATCTACTTCTGGTTCAACACTATTTAATCCTTCTACAGTTAAGTAGTAGTGTAAAGTATATTCGCCAAAATCAATTGTTTTATTCATTGGAATTTCTAATAATTTTTCTAATCGACAATCCAGATCAAAGCAAAAAGAAAAATTTCCTCCCAAAATATCAAAAGCTAAAGTTTTAAAAGTATCAACGGTTGCTATATTATTTTCATATTTGTAGATTTCTTTAGTAACTAAATTTATACTAACCTTTTCATCTTTTAGTTTTTCTAATTTTGCTATTTTAAACATTTTTTACTCCTTTTTTATTATATTTATATGTAAATAATCAATTTTTCATATTTAATATTTCTTTTAAATATTTACTTATTTCTTCATCTTTTGAGTTTTTAAAGAAATTATTAATAAAGTATTCATTATTTATTGTATTATATAAAAATTCTTTATCAATAGTTTTTAGTATTGTAAGTAAATTATTAGTTGTAACTAATTTAATATCTTTTAATTTTTCTCTATTAGTCTTTTCTGATTCTGCTCTTTCTTTAGGATAACCTAGTCCAAATTCTTCTTTAAATAAATTCTCAAATATATTTTTTAAAGTTAATTCAGCTCCCCATCCAAAACCTTTTGCATAAGCTATACTGATAGCATTACCAGCATTTATTTGACTAAATAAATATGCATCAGTAGGATCAACTGCTAAACCACAAAAAACGCCAGGGAAACTATTTAAAGCCATCATAGCACCTTGTCCAGTACCGCATCCTGTGATTATAAAATCAACTGCTTTTGTATTCAATAAAATGCTTGCAAGTAATCCTAACTGTACATAAGTTAGATTAGCACTACTATTATCATTCATCCCATAATTAAATAATTCATATTCTTTTTTATCACATACTTTTTTTAATTCGTTATATATTATACTATTTTTACTAGCTTGACTATTTTCATTTAATAAACCTATTTTCATAAAATTCCCTTCTACTTAAAAAAGAAGTTAAATAATTTCTTCTTTTATATTTGGATTAGATAATACTTTAACTAAATAATCTATTTCTTCTTTAGTATTATAAAAATATAAACTAATCCTACATGTATTTTTAATACCTATTTCTTCTTTTAATATTTTAGCACAGTGGTTACCTGCTCTAACACATATATTATACCTATTAAGATAGATTGCTAAATCTTGAGCAAATATATCTTTAATATTAAATGTTATAATACCAGATTCTGATAATTCATTATATATAATAATGTCTTTAACAGTTTTTAATTTTTCTATGGCATATTTTTTTAAATCATTTTCATATTTTTGTATATTTTCCATACCTATTTTATTTAAATATTCTATAACACTAGAAAAACCTATAACGCCAGCTATATTAGGTGTACCAGCTTCTAAAAGAGTTGGTATTTCGTGATAAATTCTTGTTTTATCAAATAAAAAACTAGAGTTCATTCCTCCACCAAATATAATTGGTTTAGTTTTACTTAATAACTCACTTTTGCCATACATTACGCCGACTCCAGTTGGTCCTAACATTTTATGTGCTGAAAATGCTAAAAAATCGATATCTAAAGATTGTACATCAATTTTATGATGAGCTACACTTTGTGCACCATCTATAACTACTAATATATTATTTTTATGTGCATATTCTATTATTTCTTTTATTGGTCTTACATCTCCTATTACATTAGTAATATGTGCAAGACTAATTACTTTAGTTTTATTAGTAATAGCATTAATAACATTTTCAATAGTAACTTCATGATTTTCATTAAGTGGTATATATGAAATATCTATATTAATCATATCAGATAATTCAAACCAAGGAAGTACATTAGAAGCATGTTCTGATTTAGTTAATAATACACTATCGCCATCTTTTAAATAGTTTTTAAAAAAACCAAAAACTATTTTATTAAGCGAATCAGTTGTACCTGATGTAAAAACTATTTCTTTTGTACTTTTAGCATTTATAAATTCTTTTACTAATTTACGTGTTTTTTCATATTCATAATCTACTTTTAAACTTAATTCATAATCCCCTCTATGCGCATTAGCAGAATATGAATCATAGTACTCACTTATTTTTTTTGATAAAAAATATGGCTTTAAAGTTGTAGCACCATTATCAAAATATATTATATTAGATTTTAAAATAGGAAAATCTTCCATAAACATTAAATCACCTCCAATATTTTTTAAAATTATTTGATAAAGAAATTGGTAATTTACTTTTTAAAAATCCTTCTATTAAAAGCTTAGAAGCCATATCTTTATTTATTCCAAGTCTATTTATATAAAATATCTCTTCAGGTTTAAATCCCCCTAATAATGCACTATGATTAGCAACTACATCATATTCATCAATAAGTAGATTAGGTCTTATTATACATTCATTATTAGATAGATTTATAATTCTATTATTTTGATTTGCTTCACATTTACTATTTCCATTAGGAATGATAGTTGTAACATTAAAATGTAGATTACCACTTACATTTACACCTTGTGTTGTTATATTGCTATATGTACTTTTATTATTATGATTTATAGTATAATCATATTTTTCTAGATTTTTTGAAACTGTTTTAAGTAAAACATCAACTTTAGAATTAATCCCATTTAAATTAATAATATTTCTTTCATTAATAGAAGAAATATCACTAACCTCTATTATATTTAAATAACTTTTATCTAAAAGATTATACTTAGATAAAATCTTAATTTTATTATTTTTTTTAACTTCTATTAAATTTAAACTTACATTTTTCATTAAATTGAAAGTAATATCGTATTTTGTTTCGTTTGAACTATCAAAAATAAGATAAACTTTAGTATTAGCTAGTACATTAATTTTTATTTTATTAATATAATCTAAAGTTACTTCGGCTTCTATTTTATTATCACTTTTTATTACCTCATAACCATTATCTTTCAATAATATCTTATTCATTATTAATTAATTCCTTAACGATACATGTACTAGAAGATTTAAATTTATCATAACCAGACTCTTCTATTTCTTTAACTAAACTAGAAGTTCCTGTTTTAACTATATTTCCATTTTTCATAATATGTACAAAATCAGGTTTTATATAATCAAGTAGACGTTGATAATGAGTTATTACTATAATAGCACAATTATATTTTTTATAATAATCCATAATATGATTAGCTACTACTTTTAAGCTATCAACATCAAGCCCTGAATCTATTTCGTCTAATATTATTAAAGAAGGTTTCAACATATACATTTGTAATATTTCATTTTTCTTACGTTCACCACCTGAAAATCCTACATTTATACTTCTGTGAACCATATCTTTATCCATTTTTAAAGTTTCAACTGTTTTGTCTAACTCTTTAATAAAATTAAACAATTTAAAATCATCTTTTTCCTTATTATGAACAGCAGTTCTTAATAAATCAGCATTAGTAACTCCTTCTATTTCTAAAGGAAGTTGCATACTTAAAAATATACCTTTTAAAGCTCTTTCATCAGTAGTCATATTATTTATAAGTTCATTATTATAATATATATTTCCACTTAAAACTTTATAGTTTTCATCACCCATAATAACCTTAGATAAAGTTGATTTCCCGGTTCCATTTGGACCCATTATAGCGTGAATCTCACCTTTTTTAACTTCTAAATTATAATCTTTTAATATTATTTTGTTTTCTACTTCAACACATAGATTTTCTATTCTTAATCCATCCATATTATTCACCAATTAATATTATACTATAAAATAGGAAAAATTGGGTAAAAAAGCGGTATTTAGTTTAAAAAAATGATAGAAAATTTTAAATTCTATCATTTTTAATCATATTATCTCAAAACTACACGTGATGAAAAAATACTATAAATACAACTATAAACAGTAATGAATGTAAAAGTTTTTCTGAAAATCCAAAATTATACTGTGGCATTAGCCAAAAAAAGCAAATTTTCTTCGCAATAAATTTTTGATAAAATAATATTAGAATAGGCAGTTGATTTTAGCTGGAATTGAAAGCTTAGGCTTTTCACAATCTAACTATGAAAAAATAGATATAAAAATAAAGTATTGGAAAAAGCTTGTTGTTTTATCACTGCTTATCTTACTACTTTCTTCATACATAAACATTTCTTCTATTGTCTTAAACTTGTTCCAATCTTTTGCATACATCCATCCTTCTTTTATTGTTTTGAAACATCTTTCAACTTTAACCTTCGCTTGTGGATTTTTCCCATACATTTATTATAATATTTGTTTGTCATTTTTTATCTTTATTATTTATTAAATATATATGATATAATTCTTTGTCTTACATCTATTTTCCCCCTTAGTTGTTCTATATTGTAGCACTTTTATTATTTTTAAGCAGATTTTAAAAAAATCAAAGATTTTAATTCAATCCTTGATTTTAAATGATATTTTTTTAATTCAAAGTATCTTTTTTATTCTGTAGTTATTTTATATTCATCACTTTGAATTATTTCATTATTATTAGCAAATTCATCAAAAGAAATATCATGACAATTATTTTTATTATTATCACACAATTGATATATAGTTTCGTATTTATTAATCCAATTACCATATTTTTCACTATCATTATATTCACAATACCATTGGTTTCTATCTATTTTTTTAGTACAATTATACTCTCCACAAATAAAATATTTATTTTCATGTAAAGTCGTATCTACAGGGGTTTCCCCATCATCTAAAATCATATGTGTTGGAATAGCATTTGGTTTTAATAAATTAATATCAATTAATTTGAATCCATATATATCGCATCTTATCTTAGTATCATATTCAATATCAGCTGTAGTTTGGGGAATTACTACTGTAGAATACTTAACGCCATTAATATATATATATCCAATTGGATTAATAATAAAACCTAATTCGTTATCAACGCCAACTTCTACATTAAACTTTTTCAAAACTCTTGCAATTTTACTTAATTTAGGTGTTATTTCAGTATTCCATAGTCTAGCAATAGTTATTTTATCAGTCATACTTTTTGATTCTTCATCAGTATAGGAATGAATAGCAAAATCTCTCTTTATATTACACTCCAATTCTTCATTATTCATATTACATTCATAAACAATACCATAATCTTTATCTTTTTTTAATTCTTCCCAAAGATTAGCATAATAATTATCATTGCTATTTTTTATTTGTTCATTATTTTTAATATTAGATAACAGATTACTTTTAGTACTACTATCTATATACTCAATAGAAATATAATCTTTTTTCTTAATTTCAATCTTATCGGTAGTTTTTATTTTAACACCGTTAGATGTATCATATCCCTTTTCTTTAGATAGTTTATATAGATTATTAACACTTTCATCAATAGTTTTACCTTTAACATCTATTTCATTGTAAATTTCAATACAATCATCATTTAAACAGGCAACATCATTAACTTTGCCATTTTTAATGGCTAATACAAATGATGGATTAATTTCTATAAATGCATAACTGATTTTTTCTTTTTCAATGTTGTTAATACTATCTTTAAATTTATTTATTTTTATATTAGTTATAAAATTATTAATAAAATATTTAACAAATAATAGCAGAATAATAACTAATAATATTTTTCTAAATATATGTTTTTTCTTCTTAAATTCTATAACTACAAATCCATATTTCTTTATATCATCATTATTGTAATTTTCTATTAAACTATTATAATCAAAATTTTCTTTTTTCTTAAATCCTAACTCTTTTTTTTCAACATTTTTAGATAATTCATCTAAATTAGAATAAAATTTAATGTCATTTACTTTTTTATTAAATCTATCTACCTTTACTTGAAGAGTTATTTTACTATTATTCTTGATTTTTTTAAAATCTTCACTATTATTTAAACGAACCAGAACAGTTTGCTTACCTGATTTAATTTTTCTAAATTCTATTTTTGAAACATTTATTTTACAGCCCATTATATCAACCTCTCATATTTTAATAGT
Organism: uncultured Bacilli bacterium; assembly: GCA_934169415.1. Classification (GTDB taxonomy): domain Bacteria; phylum Bacillota_I; class Bacilli_A; order RF39; family UBA660; genus Faecisoma. The sequence goes on along the minus strand of CAKPNP010000004.1, from coordinate 31,116 downwards.
TTATTATATTTAATTTATTCTTTATACTATTCTTTTTCAGAGATTCTAACACTCTAATAATATTATTATAACTAAAAAGTTCTTACTTGTCACTACTATATACATAAAACAGTAGAAAAGAGTAAATTTTCTTCGCAATAAATTTTTAATATAATTACCATAGTTTAACAGTTATAAAAATCCTTTCTAGATATTGAAAAATCTAGTTTTATATATAGTTAGAAGGTATAAGATGGATTACATATTAGAACTATAAACAATTATTCTTATTATTCAATCAAAAAAATCAGGAATTTTACCTGATTTATATATTAAAACTTTTAGGAACTGGAGAAGTAATTTTTAATGTTTTATTAGTTATAGGATTAATAAATTCTATCGCATAGGCATGAAGACATAATCTATTATGATATAAATCCTTGTAACCATATTTTAAATCACCTACTATAGGAGTATTGTTTGATGAAAACTGTACTCTTATTTGATTTTTCCTTCCTGTTTTAATTTCAATATCCACTAAAGAATACTTGTTATTAGTCTTAATAGTATTATATATAGTAATAGCTTCTTTACCAAACTTTGATTCATATACATAGTGATTTTTATTTTCTTTTAAATTAGATTTAAAGGTCCCACTACCAACCTTACCATTAACTAAGGCAATATACTTTCTTTTTAAAACTAAACTATCCCAATTATCTTGAAGTTTAGTTTTTACATCCATAGTTTTAGCAAATATAATTACTCCGCTAGTTTCATAATCAAGACGATGTACTATAAAAATTTTATTGTTTTTATTTTTCTTTTTAACATATTCGCTTACTAAATTATATAATGTTTTATCTTTATTATTTGGTGCATCTACAACCAATATATTAGTAGGTTTATCTACAATTATTAAATATTCATCTTCGTATAATATTTTTATATTATCATCTTTATTATATTTATTAATTGAAACAATATCATTTACCTTTAAAATATAATCATATTTAGTTACTATTTTATTATTTACTAGTACACTTTTATATTTTAGAAAATTTTTAATATCTTTTTTAGAATAATCAGTAAAATTTTCTTGCAAAAATTCTAATAAAGTTGTACTATTTAAAACTTTTTTATTCATTTTCACCAAATTTTTCTATATATTCAGCATAAGACATTTGCTTATCACGTATAGTACCATCTTTTTTTATTTCAATTAATCTATTTGAAACAGTCTCAATTAATTCTTGATCAAATGTAGCAATTATAACTACTCCTAAAAATCTAGATAATCCCTCATTTAATGAAGTAATAGATTCAATATCTAAATGGTTAGTAGGTTCATCTAGTAATAATAAATTACCTTTTTCAAGCATCATTTTACTAAACATACTTCTTACCTTTTCACCACCAGATAAAACTTTACTAGATTTTAAAACTTCATCACCTGAAAATAACATTCTACCTAAAAATCCCCTTATAAAAGAATCATCCTTATTATTTGAAAATTGTTTTAACCAATCAACTAAATTAATATCTTCTTTAAAATATTCGTCATGATTCTTTGGAAAATAACTCATTAAAACGTTACTTCCAACTTTAACCTCACCACTAGTTGGAGTAATTTCACCTTTTATAATTCTTAAAAGAGCTGTTTTTGCTATTTCATTATCTCCTATAAGCGCTATTTTATCACCTGGTCTAACATTTATTGAAACATCTTTTAAAATAACTTTATCATCTACTACATAATTAATTTTTTCTAAAGAAATAACTTCTTTACCAACATTTTTATCAAAATCAAAACTTATATATGGATACTTTCTACTTGAGGGTTTAATATCATCTAATACTATTTTTTCTAATGTTTTCTTTCTTGATGTTGCTTGTTTAGACTTTGAAGCATTAGCTGAAAATCTTCTTATAAAGTCTTCTAATTCTTTTATTTTATCTTCTTTTTTCTTATTTGATTCCTTCATTTGTTTTTGAATTAATTCACTTGATTGACGCCAAAAATCATAATTTCCAGCAAATAAAGTAATTTTGCCATAATCAATATCTAACATATAAGTACATACTTTATTTAAAAAATGTCTATCATGTGATACTACTAATACAGTATTTTTAAAATTAATTAAAAATTCTTCTAACCATAATACACTTTTTAAATCTAGTCCATTAGTAGGTTCATCTAATAAAAGAATATCAGGATCTCCAAATAAAGCTCTTGCAAGTAATACTTTAACTTTATCCTTATCTTTTAACTCACTCATTAATAAATTATGATACTTATTATCAAGACCTAAACCAACTAATAAAATAGAAGCATCAGACTCTGCTTGCCAACCATTTAAGGATGCAAATTCTTCTTCTAACACACCTGCTCTAATACCATCTTCATTAGTGAAATCTTCTTTCATATATAAAGCATCTTTTTCTTTCATAATACTATATAATTTATCATTACCTGATATTACTGTATCAAGTACTGTATAATTATCAAATTCATTATGATTTTGTCTTAAAATAGATATTCTTTCATCCTTACCCTTTATTACTTCACCTTTTGTAGATTCAATACTACCTGATAATATTTTTAAAAATGTTGATTTTCCAGCACCATTAGCTCCTATTATTCCGTAACAGTTATCATTTTTAAATTCTATATTAACGTCTTCAAACAATGTTCTTGTATTAAATCTTAAACTTAAATTACTTACCTTAAGCATAATTACCTCCCTAACTTTTAATATATTACCATATTTAAGAAAAAAATAAAATACTAATGTACTTTATTTATATTCTGTACAAATATCTACTATGTCATAATTATATAAATCATTAATAATAGATACTTTAATATACTTATTTAAATCAATTTCCTTGTTTGTTACAGGATCTTTTAATGGTTTAGATAATCTATTATCATTAACTAAACTTTCTAATTTAATACAATATACATTATTATTTACTTTAGGATACACACCACTATTATCTTCAATATATAAACTAGATGCATTAATTATAATATTTTTCATACTATCAGAAATATTTTCCTTTTCATTATTTAATATACCAATTATAGATGGAATAGCAATAATAGTAAGTAATCCTAGTATAATTATAACAGCTAATAATTCAACTAATGTAAAACCTTTCTTCATAAATCCTCCTTTATTCTATAACAAATTATACAGTATTAATTAATTTTTTTCAAGAAAAAAACAAGTTTATCTTGTCTTCGATATTTCATTATCATAATTTTTAGATACTTCTTTTTTATATTCTTCTTTTTTTATTTGGTCTTTAATATTATTTTTATATTCACGTTCTAATATTTTTATTTTTTGTTCCAATAAAGAAACATACTTACTTGGAAGATATTCTAAATATTTATTATTTATAATATTTTTATACCTTTCCAAATCACCTAATGCTTTTCTAGAATCTCCAGAATCCGATTCATCATCTAAAGAAGTAAGCATTACTCTTATTTTCTTTTTGATTAGATTTATTATTAAATTTTTATCAACTATAAAAAGTTCGTCTACTAGTATTGCACCTTCTATTTTATTTTTAGGTGAAATTTTATATCCTTTTAAATCACTTATATATGTTATATTACCCTTATATTCTTTTTTCGATATCGTAAAACACATATTATTCATCTCCTAGTAAATCAGGTCTACGTTCCTTAGTCCTTTTTATACTCATATCTTTTCTCCATTTATTTATATTTTCATGATGTCCGCTTAACAATACTTCAGGAACAGGCATTCCTTCATATACTGAAGGATGAGTATAAACTGGATAATCAAGTAAATTGTTATTAAAACTTTCTTCAAGATAAGATTCTTTTGCAATAACCCCATCAAGTAAGCGTGTAATACTATCAGTTATTGCCATAGCTGGTATTTCACCACCTGTTAAAACAAAATCACCAATAGAAATTTCCATATCAGCAAGTGTTCTAATTCTTTCATCAAAACCTTCATAATGACCACAAATTAATATAATATGACTTTCTTTAGACAGATGATAAGCCATAGACTGTTTATATGGAATTCCTTGAGGCGTAAGTAAAATAACTTTAGAATTATCTTTTTTTAAATCTTTTACTGCATCAAATATTGGTTGTGGCATTAGTACCATACCAGGACCACCACCATATGGATAATCATCAACTTTTTTATGAGGATCTTTAGAATACAATCTTATATCATGTATATTTATGCTTACTAAATTTTTATTTATTGCACGTGATATAATCGATTCAGATAAAAAACCCGTAAACATACTTGGAAAAAGAGTTAAAATATCAATTTTCATCTATTAGGCCCTCTATATTGTTTAAAATTAATCTTTTATTTTCTAAATCTACTTTAATTAACTCATCTACAAAAGGAATCATATAAGATTTATCCTTATTTTTGATAACTAACAATTCTTGCTTATTTTTAATTATATTATCAACTGTTCCTACTATTTCATCATTATCCATAACTGAAAGTCCTATAATATCTTCATCAACAAAACCATCTATATTTAAATCACATCTTTTAATAAAGACATCATCGCCTTTAAAGATGACTGCTTCATTTATGTCATTAACACCTTCAAAAGTTACCATATCAAAATTCTTATGTTTTCTATAACTAGCTATTATTTTTTCTTGTTTTCTTTTCCCTAAATAAACGTGATTTCCTACAGCAAATGCTTCTTTTTTATATTTAAAATCGGATATAATCCTAAGTTCTCCTTTTATTCCATGTGTATTAACAATTTCTCCAATATATACCATAAAGCACCTACTTATCTAATTCATACAATATAATACTTGTAGCAACACCTACATTTAAACTTTCACAGTTACTATTCATATCAATATAAAGGTATTCATCACACAACTCCTCTGAGATTGATGAAATACCATTTCCTTCATTTCCCATTATTATAACAAATTTTTCTAATCTTTCAATACTTTTTAGACTTTTACCGTAATTTACATTCGTACCTAGTATTTTATATCCACCCATCTTTAAATCAGATATTATATTTTCTATATCTTCTATTACTATATTTAAATGAAATATTAGTCCCTGACTAGCTCTTATAACTTTAGAATTATATAGATCAACACATGTCTTATTTAATATCAAAGTATCAACATTAAATGCAACACAACTTCTTATAATAGTTCCTAAATTACCAGGATCTTGAATAGAATCTAAATACACTATTCTCCTACCTTTAATTGTTCCCTCTTTTTTTTTGCATACTCCTATTATTTTAGATGGACTTACCATATCTGATAGGTAACACATTACGTTATTTGACATATAATTTGTTTCAACATCAAGAGGAAATAAAGTATCAGTTTCTAGCAAAAGTTCTTTTAAATATCCCGTTTTATATGCTTCTAAAGCTAAATGCGAGCCTTCAACTAAAAACATATTTTTTTTATCTCTGTATTTTTTAATTTGTAATTTTTTTAAATCTTTAATTTTATTATTATCTATAGATGTATAAAGCATAAAATCACCAATAATATAATATCAAAAAAAAAGATTAATGTAAATTAAAAAAAGAATTTTATTTATATTTAGATATATGCTAAAATATAAGTGTGATGATTATGAAAAATATTATAAGCTATATATATGAATATGGAAATAAAACATTTGAAATTGAACCATTTAACGAAGTAGATAATATCATTTTCTCTCTTTTATCATATATAGATTTTAAAAATATAATTATAAATGAAATAAGTATAAAAGAATCTAGTAAATTATATCTAAAAAATCATAATATAACTGTAGTAAATACTAAAATTAAAAAAACTGCTATTAATATATTTTTATTGATATCAAATTATGATAGATATAAAAATTTAAAACTATCTAATTACATATATAAATTAACTGATGATACACAATTTTCTTCCCTTTCAATAAAATTATCAGATAATATAATTTATGTTTCTTTTGAAGGCACTGATGAATATATACAAGGTTGGGGTGAAGATGTTGAATTATCTTATAAATTTCCTATTCCATCACAAATGGAAGCTATTAAATACTTAAATGATATATCAATTAATAATAACTATAATTTTATAATTGGTGGGCATTCTAAAGGAGGCAATCTAGCACTTACATCTTCAATGTATTGTCGCCCTACTACTAAAAATCGTATATTAAAAATATATACTAATGATTCTCCAGGTTTAAGATTAGAAGAATTTAATTCTAGAGAATATAAAGAAATAAAAGATAAAATTATAAATATTGTTCCAAATAAAAGCATAGTTGGAATGATTTTATATTCAAAAGAACCTATTATAATTAAAAGTTCTAACATAAATCAACACAATCCAATCTATTGGTATGTTAAAAAAAATAAATTTGAAAAAACAAATCTATCAGATTTTAGTAATAGATTTAATACTATTTTTAATAATTGGTTATATAATATGACATATCTTGATAAAAGAAATTTTAGAAATATATTATTTTTGATAATTTCTAATATGGGAATTAAAAATATAAAAGAAATAGAAAATGATAAATTAAAATATTTAAAAAAATCAATTTATGAAACAAAAAACTTATCTTTTGAAGATAAGCAACTTTTATTAATATATTTAAAAAGATTAGTTAAAGAATTTATAAATTATTAATTGTTTTATCAACTACTAATTTTAAATCTCTTTCATTAAATGGTTTTCTTAACACATCAACTATATCATATTTCATAGCCTGCTCAATTAAGTCATCATTACCTAATCCAGTTATAACAGATACTGGAATTTTTTTAAATAAATCATTTTGTTTAAAATATTCAAGTACAACAAATCCATTTACATTTGGCATGTTAAGATCTAATAACATTGCTGATATTGTATTTTCTTTATTTATTATTTCTAAAGCTTTTAATCCATCATTAGCTATTATTACTTCATATTCATTCATGAATATTTTATTTATAAAATTAACTATAATATTAGAATCATCTACAACTAATATTTTTTTATCTTTAATAATTTTTTTAGGAACCTCGAACTTTGTAGTATCTTCACCAAAATATTTATGAGCAATTATTATTGAATTATTGATTTGGTTAATTAAATTATCAAAATCATCACTAATAAAAAATAAATTATTTGCTTTACTTTCTAATTCATGTTTATAACATAAGTCACCTAGACTTTCAAATCCCAAATATCTGTATTCACTTTTAAGTCCATGAATAACTATAGAGTAATTATTCATATCACCTATCTCTTTATATTTTTTTAAATCATTTATTTTAGAATCTATTTCATTTAAAAATAAATTTAAAGTTTCATCATAAGTATTCATATCACCAAATAACTCTAAACTTTTTTCTACATTTACCCCATTATTTACAAGAATATTTACATCTTTCATTTTATCACCCATTTTAATTATATCATAGATATCATTTTTTTCAATTATTAATTGACCAAAACCATTATTTTTGATATAATTTTATAGAAAAAGGTGATTATATGAGAATAGAAGACGTAAAACCAGGATTCGTGTTAGCATCTGATGTATATAGACCTGATAGTTCAGTTCAATTACTAGCACAAGGTGTAACACTAACGGAATCAATTATTAGAAAATTAAAAGCATATGGTGTAACTAGTGTAGAAGTACAAATGAAAGCTTACAATGAGAATAATGAACTAGATGTTGACTTTGTCCATGAAACATTAAGTAATGAGACAAAATCAAAAGCAAAAGTGTCACTAGAATCTATGAATTTTAAACAAATGATTGATTCAACACAGGATTTTAAAGGTTTAGTTTCATCAGCAAGGGATATAGTAACAGCTATATTAAATTCTGATGAGTTTAGTTATAGTTTAAAAGATTATAAAGAAGTTAATGACATGTTTAGTCATTCAATAAAAGTTTCTGCTTTTGCTACTATACTTGCTAAACATTATAACGATACACTACCATCAGTTATTTCAAATCCTAACGCTAGAAAAAAATGTGAAATAAACATTCAATCAATATCAATTGCTGCATTACTTCATGATATTGGATTAATATGCAATCAAGGAGAAAATTTAAAAGCTTTAAAAGCTAAAAAAGATAAAATCTTTACTCCAGCAAGAACAGCTATATTTAAAGGGCTTCTTGATGTTTCATATGATAAATTTAGTAAATCATACATGCCAGTTTACTCATATGCCTTAATAGCAAATTCCGATATTCCAACTGATATTAAAATGATGATATTACTTTCTGGTGAACCTGAAGATTTAACAGGTCCACTAAAAGCTGATAGTAGTTATATAACTTCAAGACAAAATTATGTGTATGCAGCAAAAATAATTAAATTATGTAGTGAATATGACGATACCCTACAAGAAGTTATAAATAAAAATTATTCATTAGAAAATGTTGTTGCAAGATTAGATTTTAAAGCTGAAAACAAAGAATTAAATCTTGAATTAGAAAAATTATTTACAAACCATGTCCCACTTTATTCTAAAGGAGTTGTAGTTAGATTATCGGATGGTAGAAAAGCTATTGTTACTGAATCATTTACGGGTAAAGTAAATATATATAGACCACTTGTTATGGATATTGCAAGTAAAAAACTTATAGATTTAAGAAAAGAGAAAAGTTTAACTATTAAACAAATAGTTGGACTTACTGAAGCAGAACTTGCTAACATTCAAATTAGTAACATGGCAAAAGAGATAGTAGAAGAAGAAACACATAAAACAAGATAATTATAAAAAATGACAAAATTAAATTTGTCATTTTTTTATTAACTAACCTATTCATTAAATCTTGAAATATTAAGTACTATTCCAATACTAACTAATGTTATAAGTAAACTAGATCCTCCGTAAGATAAGAATGGTAGTGTTACACCTGTAACTGGTATTACCCCCGTTACAACCATTAAATTCATACAAGCTTGAAATGAAATTTGAAATATAATTCCAAAAGATAAAAATTTAGCAAATTTATCATTACTTTTTCTTGATATTTTAAACCCTTGATAACATATTATAAAAAACATTATTACTACTAATAAACAACCAAAAAATCCTAGTTCTTCTGATATTATAGAAAATATAAAATCTGTTTGTGGTTCTGGAAGAAAAAAATGTTTTTGCCTTGAATTACCAAGACCGTATCCAAATAAGCCACCTGGCCCTATTGCATAAAGACTTTGTATAATTTGAAAACCACTACCCAAAGGATCACTCCATGGATCTAAAAATGATAAAATACGAGCCAATCTATAAGGTGCTATAGCTATTAATATAACAACTCCTATAACACCAACCACTCCAATTTTTAAGAAAAATTTAAAATCTACTCCACCAACAAACAATAGTACAATAATTGTAACAACTATTATTGAACCTGTACCAAAATCAGGTTGTAACATTATTAAACCAAATATAAAACCTAATACTAAAATTATTGGAAGTACACCATGTTTTATATCTTTTACCCTTTTATCATCGCTAGCTAAATACTTTGATACAAATATAATAAGTCCTAATTTTGTAAATTCAGAAGGTTGTATACCAAATGAACCTATACCAAACCAACTACGACTACCATTTCTAATAGTACCTATTCCTGGTATTAAAACCAAAACTAATAATACTATACATACTATAAGTATTATCTTAGCTTTATCTTTATATATATTATAATTAACCTTACTTATTAGTATCATTAATATAATACCAATCATTAAAAATAAACCTTGATTTTTAACAAATTTAAATGCGTCATTATATTTATATTCTGCCCAAATATAACTAGCAGAGTATATCATAACTATTCCAAATATGCTTATTAATAAAACACTTAAAAATAGACTTAAATTAAATCTTTTCATATTATTACCCCAAATACTATGGAAATTAATGAAGCGATTATTCCTACTATCCAAAATAATTTTACTATATCATTTTCGACCCAGCCTAAGTTTTCAAAAGTATGATGTATTGGCGTCATAGGAAAAATTCTTTTTTTAGTAAACTTATAATATACTCTTTGAATTATACAAGTAACAGTTTCTACTACAAACACTATCCCTATTAATATCAATAAAACCTCATGCCTTGTAATTATTGCAATACTACCTAAACAAGCACCTAGTGCTAAAGAACCAGTGTCTCCCATAAATACTTTTGCAGGATTTACGTTAAACATTAAAAATCCAAGCAAACTTCCAACTAAAGCAAAGCAAAATAAGCTAACACTTTCATATCCTTCTAACCATCCTGTATAATAAGTAATTATACCAAAAGTTAAAAAACAAATTAATGATAACCCCCCTGCTAAACCATCCAGTCCATCAGTTAAGTTAACAGCATTACTAGAAGCCACCAGTACAAATAAAATAAATAAACCGTAAAAATATCCTATATCTAATCTTAAGTTAATTGTATGTATCCATAATAATGGTTCGTTGCCTGACTTAATAAATAAATAGAAGAAAATTATAGATACAAAAAGTTGCATTAAGAATTTTTGATTTTCAGTTAATCCTTTATTATTATTTCTTTTTATTATTAAATAATCATCAATAAAACCTATTATAGAATATGAAATAAAAGTAAAAAGTACTATTAGTAAACTATAATTCATTTCAATTTTATTTAGTATTAAAAGTAATAGAATAATTAGTAATGTGGGTAATATAAATATAATTCCACCCATAGTAGGTGTTTTATTTTTGTTTTTATGTTTAACTTCTAAATAAACACTTAACCTTTGATTTGCCCTATCCCTAAGTATTGGAATTATTAAAAATCCAAGTATTAAAGATAATATAAAACTACTCATTAAAACTAAAGCAGATTTTACCAGTATCATTGTTCACTTCCTAACATTAATCTTATTGTACTTCCTTCAGTCAAAGTTACTCCACTACTTGGAGACTGATAAGTAATAACATCCCCACTTCCTGTAAATTCAATTTTAAATTTTTTCAATTCTGTAACAGCTTCTTTTTTAGTTTTACCTATAACAGAAGGTACTACTTCATATCTTTTATCACCATAGTTATATTTTTTTTCTATATCATTTGTTCTTTTTTCTATATTAAGTGCACTAATTGAAGAAGTTAAAATATTTTTAGCAACAGGAGCTGCAACAGTAGAACCATACTGTGTTACTCCTTTAGCATTATCTATAGCTACATATACAATAACTTTAGGATCATCACTTGGTAAAAAGCCTATAAATGATGTTATATAATTTCCTACCATATATCTTCCATCTTTAACTTTTTGTGCAGTACCAGTTTTACCACCTACTCTATAATCCGGTATATAAGCATTTCTACCTGAACCATTTGCTACAACATTTTCAAGTGCATACCTAACTTTAGCACTTGTTTCATCACTAATTACTTTTCTAACTATTTTTTCACTATTATTTACAATCACTGAATTAGTTTCAGGCTCATTAATGCTTTTAACTATATAAGGGGTATATAATGTGCCACCATTAATAGCCGCCGATACTGCCATAACTTGTTGAATTGGTGTTACAGATACACCTTGACCAAATGCAGTAGTAGCTAGTTCAAGATCACCAATTTTATTTACATCAAATAATATACCACTTGCCTCACCATTTAAATCAACATTAGTTTTAGAACCAAATCCAAAATTATCAATATAGCTAAATAACTTTTCTTTTCCAAGTCTAAGGCCTAAATTTACAAACCCTGGGTTGCAAGAATTTTCTACAACTTGTAAATATGTTTGCTCACCATGTCCACCATGCTTCCAGCAATGAATAGTAGCTCCTCCAACACTAACAGCACCAGAATCATAAAAATGTTCATTATCTAAATCGACTAAGCCTTCTTCTAAAGCTGATGCTAGAGTTATTATTTTAAAAGTCGATCCTGGTTCATATGTCATCCAAACAGGTAAATTTCTATTTATAACTTCTGTAGTATAATTTTGATACTCACTAGGTGAAAATGTAGGTCTACTAGATATAGCAAGTATTTCTCCAGTGTTAGGATCTACTGCGAGTGCTAAAGCTTGATCAGGGTTATACTTAGAAACTACATTATCTAATTCCCTTTCAACTGCTACTTGAATATTATAATCTATAGTTAAATATATATCCATCCCATCTTGTGGTTGCTCATAATATTCAGATAATTTTAACTTATTACCTTTAGCATCACTATAATATTTTATAGCCCCATAGCTACCAGTTAAATACTCATTATACATAAGTTCTAATCCTGCTAATCCTTGATTATCAATTCCAACAAAACCTAGAGTATGTGCAAGCATACTTCCATTAGGATAATATCTTTTACTTTCTTTTAATAAATAAACACCATCTAAAGATAATGAATTTATTTTATCAGCAGTTTCATAATCTAGTCTTCTACCGATTGGATGTACCCTTTCAATAGAAGTAGATTTAAATACATGTTTTTTCATATCATCATAACTAACATTTAATGCCTCAGCCAACAATTTAGTAGTAGTTTCTTTATCCTTTATTTGATTTGGTATTAATACTAAAGAAGTAGTAGTTATATTAGAAGCTAATACTACCCCGTTTCTATCATATATTTTTCCTCTATTAGCTTCAATAGGTAAGTTTCTACTCCATAAATCATTTGCATAATTATATAGTTTTTTATATGAAAATACTTGAATATAAAATACTTTCCCAATTATAATTAATAGGCAAAACAGTATTACAAACATAACTATCTTAATTCTAATATGGATATTCTTAAAAAACATATAATCACCTATTCAATTATATGAAATATTTACTAAAGAATGAGATAAACTAATAATAAATGTATATTAACTCTATAAATTTAAAATATCATAAAAACTTGATTTAAGAATCATCATTTTAAATGTGATTATCATTTTACAACAAAAAAGGATAATTTTAGTTATCCTTTTTTTACTTATTTATTTGCCTATTTAATATGATAGAACTACATATTTTTTATCATCAGAAAGTGTTATTAACATTTCTTTTTCTAGGTTCATATTTATCTGGTTTTTCCTTCCATTTTTCTTGTTTCTTCAAGCCATTTAAGCTCTTCCTCTATTTTTTCTTTTTCTTCAAGTTCTTCGAGTTTTTTCTGTGTATTAGAACTTTTTACAGTATTAATCAAACAACATAGGTAATAATAGAACATTCCAGAAGCTGGAACTAACGCTGCACACATAAAGCCGAATTCTTTTGGTGTTGAACCTGCAAATAATAGTCCTGCATCCAATATACCTAATATTGATGCTTTTTTCAAAAATTTTATTCTTTCACTATCAATCTTTTCAATTTTTCTTACATAATATTCTTTTTCTACTTCTTTAGTCATTTTATCATACATAATAATATCCCCCTCTTTCAATTTATGGAATTTATACTATAACTCTTTTATTAGTTTGCCAAGTACTATTTTATTCAATTTGACAATTAGTACTCAATGTAGTAATATATAAGCAATAAAGGGAGTGGTAATACGATAGATTTTAAAAAAGAAATGAACGATGAAATAAAAAAGGTTGTCAAATACGATAAACCATTTATCGTAACTTTTTCAGGATTACCAGAGTGTGGAAAAACAACAATTGCTAGAGAATTATCTAAGGATTTAGGTATTTACCTATTAAGCAATGACTATGTAAGAAATTACTTTTATCAATTTACTGAAGATTATAATGAAAAAATAAGAAAAAGTATTGAAAGAAAAGTCAAAAAAATCAATTTGTGTCGTTTAAAAAAACTATTAACAACTAGAACATCATTTGTATATGATAGGGACTTTAATACTGAACAAGAATATCAAATATTAGATCTAATTAGAAGAATAACATATATGGATTTAATTAAAATTAAAGTAAATTCTATTGACATAGAAAATTTAGAAAGAATAAAAAACAGAATTATGGATTATAGCAAAATATATGAAGGTGTTATAGGAGATAAAGTAGAATATTTAAGTTCTTATCCAGAGGAAGTTTATTATCAAATTAAAGACAGAAAGCCTCAAACATTACCAGATGATTTCTTTGATTATGTTGTAAATGTTGATAAATTTAATATTAAAATGTTAGAAAAAAAGATTAGATTAGATAGAAAAAAATAAATAATAAATGTTATCATCTATTATTTATTTTTTTATCATAATATGACTGTATAACATTTGAAAAAGAAGCCCATATATCACTATCAAATTCAAAAGTTTCATTCATCTTAGAAACAGCAAGATAATTAAATTTATCTATAACGTTTGAATTTAGTTCTAACTGATATAGTTGTAATGTAGATAAACTAGATGGCATATAAACTATAAACATACCATTACCAGCATTTCTAAAAAATATATCACCATTATCTACTATTGCTTTTTCTGTAGATTCATTATAACCTTCTTTTTTAGAATAATCTTCCATTATATCTTTGTGAAGCATTCCAATATCATATTTATAATTTACAAATGTTCCATCCTTCTTTAAAAATGTTGCTTTATATTTATTAAAATCATTCATAATTTTTCCTTATCTAAGCAAATACTTGTACCCATAAGTATCTACCATTATATTTAATCACACCAACACCTAATTTTGTATAGTTTCCTACCATATTCATATAATGACCAGGGGAATTTCTCCACCAAGTAGTAGCTCCTTTAGCATTAGATTGACCCCATGCTAAATTTTCACCCCAAAACTCACCAAATCCTAATTCATCTGAAATAGAAAAACAAATATCTCCGTTTGGTCTTACATGACTAAGTGTGTTACCATATCCCATTTCCATAGCTCTTACCATAGCAACCTTAGTTAAATCTTCATCAATTACTAATTTAGATAAATTTAACTCTTCTCTATATGAATTAGTATATTCTAAAACTTCTTCTACTTCTTTAGAATATTTACTCCTATTAGAAATTGCTTCAGCTAATAGGTCATTTGCAGTAGCATTATATGTAGAATAATCATATGAAGTTTTAGTATTTGTCTTTTTATTTTTTATAGAATTATCACTATATAAATCGTAAGTTGTAGTAGTTGTTTTAATAATTTTAATACCATACTTAAAATCTTCAGTTGTAGTAGAAACTTCACTTTTAGTTTCTAAATATTTAGGATTATCTAAATTATTATTAGTATTACTAGATTCAGTAGTTTTTATTTTATTTATAGTTAATTTAGTTGTTTCTTCTACAAAATTATTACTACCATCTTTAGCAATTATAGTAATATCATAATTTCCCTCTTTAGAATAATTTTCTAGTGTTTTATATTCTAAAATGCAAGGTTCATTACTATTATCAGTACATGATTCTATAAAATCATCTATTTTATAAGACTCTCCTTCATTTATACTTACTTCTTTTAATTTTAATTCAGGTTTAATAGTATCATTAATAATTAATTTTGATTTATATATAGTGTCATTTAGTGTTACTATAAGATCATACTCACCTATTTTATCATATTTTTCAAACAATACTTCTGAATCATTTAAATAATACTTAATAGTATAATCTCCATCAATATCTTTATCAAATAAATCATTTATATTTATTAATTCAGAATTAATTTCTAATGTTATACTTTCTTTTATATTTAACTGCTCTTTAATTTCTTCTTTTTTATCTTCATTTTTATTATTTTCAATAGTTTTATCTAATTTAAAATATAAAAATAATGATATTATAACTAATAAAATAAATGGTATAAATATAATTTTTAAATATTTCATAACATCATCCTTCTATATCTTCTAATTTAACTGATACAAGTTTTGATACACCAGATTCTTGCATAGTAATACCATATAAATAATCAGCATATTCCATTGTTTTTTTCTTATGAGTTATTATTATAAATTGTGTTTTATCTTTTAAATTTTGTACATATTTACCAAATGAAGAAACATTAACATCATCTAAAGCTGCTTCTACTTCATCTAATATGCAGAATGGTACAGGCTTTGATTTTAGTATAGCAAATAATAAGCTTATAGCAGTAAATGTTTTTTCACCACCAGATAATAATGAAATAGTTTTTAATTTTTTACCTGGAGGAGATGCTATTATTTCAATTCCAGTAGTTAATAAATCATCTGGATTTGTATAAATTAAATCTGCACTTCCACCTTTAAATAATTCTTTGAAAGTTGTTTTAAAATTATTTCTTATAACTTCAAAAGTTTCACTAAAGTTTTTAATCATTACTTTATCCATTTCATCAATTATATCAAGAAGAGTATTTTCTGCTTTTAATAGATCATCTCTTTGAGAATTTAAGAATTCATATCTAGTGTTTACTCTTTCATATTCATCTATACTAGCTAGATTAACTACCCCTAAATCTCTAATTTTTTTCTTTAAATTAGCTATTTCATTTCTAGCAATATTACTATCCATCTCTAATTTATATTTTTTAATAGCATCTTCATAAGTTAGAGTATATTCACTAGATAAAGTATTTAATAAATTATCTAATTTAACATCTAACCTATTAACATTTATTTCTAAAGTTTTAAGTAAATTGCTCTTGTCATTAAATATGCTGTTTTCCTTTTTAACAGTCAATTCATATTCAAATAATTCGTTATTTATAGAATCTTTCTTCTTATTTAAATTAGATATTTCAAGTGATACCCTATTTTTATCATCTAGTGCTTTATAGTATTCATTTAATACCTTTTCTTCTAATTCATCAAGCGAATTTGATAAAGAATTATTATTACCATTTATCTCTAAAGTAATATTTTTTACTTCTTTTATATGTTCGTTCATTTTATTAGTTTCACTATCTAATAAAATCTTGTTTTCTACTCTATTTTTATTAAGTAAATATAATCTATCCTCAACAATCTTATAATCATTATCAGATTCATTTATTTTTTCTTCTATAGATTTTATATTTTCTAAAATTAAATCTAATTTTCTTAAATTTGAATCTAATTCATATTTTTCAGTTATTACATTTTTTAATGATACATTACCACCGGTTAGAGAACCACCTATATTTACAATTTCACCTTCTAAAGTAACTATACGATATTTATAATCTATTTTCTTAGCTATTAAATTTGCATTATCTATATTATCAGTTACTATAATATTACCAAGTTGATTTAATAGGATATTTTCATAATTTTTATCATATTTAATAAGTGAACTAGCTATTCCTATAAAACCTTTAGAAAGCGATAATACATTCATAGTATTACAATCAACATATCTTTTTTTTATTACATTTAAAGGAAAAAAAGTGGCTCTACCTAAATTATTATTTTTAAGATACATTATAGCTTCTTTAGCACTTTCAGTATCAGTAGTTACTATATAATTTAAAGAATTAGATAATGCTAGAGAAATTGCTAAAGAATACTTTTCTTCTACATCAAATAAATTAGATATTGTATTATGTATTCCTCTTAATTTTGGATTATCTAAAACTTTTTTAACAGCAAAAGGAACACTTGAATTGTTTTCAATAGAAAATCTTAAAGTTTCTATTTTCATATTTAAGTTATTTTCATTTCTTAAATTATTTTTTAAATCATTTTCTAAATTTGATTTATTATTTTTAATTTGATTTAATATTTTATTTTCATTTGCTATTCTATTATCTATATCTAATATAATTCCATTTATAGATTCAATATTTAATTTACAAGAATTAATGATATTTGTTAATTTTAACTCATTTTCTTTTAATTTCAATAAATTTTCTTTAATTATATCATTATCTACACTATATTTTTTTCTTTCATTTATAACCTGTCTATTAGCATTTATTTTTTCTACTTCGCTAGTTAAATTAAGTAATAAAGCCTGTTTTTCTTTAATTGATGCTTCTATATCTGAGATTGAAGATTTATACTCTAATATTTTTGCTTCATGAACAGATGAACTAGTAGATAATTTTGCTATTTCAGCATTTAGTAAATCAATCTTATTTTTAGAATCTTGATATTCATAATTTAATTTAGTTATATCACTTACAATAAGTGATATGTCAATATTTCTAACATCTTCAGTTAGTTTGTTATATAAAATAGCATTTTCTCTTTGTACTCTTAAAGGTTCAACTTGAGACTCTAATTCAGATATAATATCATTTATTCTATTCATGTTATCATGGGTCTTATCTAATTTTCTTAAAGCTTCTTCTTTTCTTCTTTGATACTTCAAAACTCCAGCAGCCTCTTCAAAAATTATTCTTCTATCTTCAGGTTTGTTAGATAAAATTTCTTCTATTTTACCCTGGGATATAATATTAAAACTTTCCTTAGCTACACCACTATCAATTAATAAATTGCTAATATCTTTAAGTCTTACTTTCTCATTATTTATAAAATATTCATTAGTACCATCCATATAAACTCTTCTTTTTATGGATACTTCATTATAAGATAATGGCAAATAATTATCAGTATTATCAAACACTAAAGTAACAGTTGCTACACTAGAAGGCTTTCTAGATGAACTTCCTTGAAATATTACATCAGTCATAGCTCCATCACCACGAAGTGATTTAATAGACTGTTCACCTAAAACCCAACGTACAGCATCAACAACGTTACTTTTACCACTTCCGTTTGGCCCTACTATTCCAGATATATTATTAGATAATTCTATTACTGTTTTATCAGCAAATGACTTAAAGCCATGTACTTCGATTCTTTTTAAATACATACTTCCTCCTAATATACTGTTACCGTTCTATATTTTATAGTTTCATTACCATAGTTATCAGTTACTATATATTTAACTGAATAATCACCTTTTATTGGACCAAAATTAGTAATTACTTCTATATTTTTTATTCCAGATAAATCACTAGCATTTATATCGGATTTAAAATCATATGAATTAATACTATCATATGGTATACTTAATTTATTAAAAGTAACTGTTGGAGGTGTAGTATCACGCACTAACACTGTCTTATATGAAACATTAACATAATTTTCATGCTTAACTTCATATTTAATAAAATATGATCCAACTGTATTAGTATCAACAGTACCTGTATGTGTAGTCATTATATAAGTATCATTAAATTTAGAAGTTACCTCTTTGATTTCATATTCACTTCCAAGTTCAACTATATCAACTGCTGTAATATCTATTATAGGTAGATTTTCATATTTTCTAATATTAGTTCCTTCAATACTTATATCATATGATATTTTATCATTTAACTTACTTATTGTTATAATAGAATCATTAAAAAAATAATCTTTAGTATTAGGATTTTTTATTTCAGGATCTAAATAACCTAACTCTTTTAACTGATATAAACTTAACTTAATACTTTCATTATTATTTAAGTTATAATTAGTCATAAATAAATCAAGTGCACTTTCTATAGTTTCAATAGATTTATTATATAACTTTTCTTTTCCTTCTTTTAAATCTTTATCGACAGTTGGTATAATTATTAAAGCAAGTATAGCCATTATAACAATTACAGCCATAAGTTCTGCTAAAGTAAAACCTTTCTTCATTACATTCACCCCATTAAAATATCGCCTATTAATTCAACTGAATAAACAAAAAAATCAGCTATATCATAAATTAAATATAAAATATTTTTAAATATATTAGTTTTAAAATTAATATTATCTATTTCTATTATTTTATTTTTTTTATTATTAATAATATTTATATTACAATTATATCTTTTATATTTATTAATAATAGATAAGTCTACATCACCATAAAAATATATTTTATTTTTTGATATAAAAACACTACTTTTAATAAATTTCCTAATATATGGTAATATTATATTGTAATCACAAATTATATAATCAATACTTTTATTTTTGTATTTCTTTCTTAATTTATTAATATTAACAGTTTTATTTTTTTTAAATATTTTTCTTTTAGCCTTACCAGTACTTTTCTTATTAGATAAAACGTCTAAAGATGTAATATTTTCATTTTTTTCTAAATACTTACTTATTTCATCATCATTACCAATATATAAAACACTAGAAGAAAAATTTTTAATTATTTTTTTTAAATCTTTATCCATAATTATACATCCCTTAATATATCATTAATAATATAATTTGTAATATAAACTCCAGCAGTAGCTGTTACATGAGCAATAGAACCAAGTCCATTTATTTTTAAAGGAAGTTCTTCACTGTAAACCACTGGTATATTACCTTTTATTCCATTTTTTTTAACAAGCATTCTTAACTTTTTAGCCAAAGGATCATTTTTTGTTTTGTCTAAAGTAGATACTTTTATATAATTATTATTAATTCTTTTAGCCATCCCCATAGAAGATATAAATTTAATTTTATTATCTAAACAATATCTAATTATCTCTAATTTAGTATTCAATGTATCACAAGCATCTATTACATAATCAACATGTTCTTTAAATAATAAGGCAATATTTTCTTTTGTTATAAATAAAGTATATTTAACAACTTCACAATTAGGATTTATACTTTTAATTCTATCAGCCCACACATCAGTTTTATAAAGTCCAATATTATTTATATTAGTCATCAACTGTCTATTTAAATTGCTTTCATCAATTGTATCAGAATCAACTATAATAATTTTTTTAATACCAGTTCTAGCTAATGTTTCTAAAGCATAAGACCCAACACCACCAAGACCAATTATTAATATAACTTTTGAAGTAAGATATTCTAACTTTTCACCCAACAATAATTCTAACCTAGATAGCATATTATCACCTATTAAATTATAACAAAAAACACATGTAAAAGTCAAAAAAAATAACAATTTCTTAATAAATATAAAAACTCTATTTTTAAATATTTTATCAATATACAATTTATTAATTATTTACAAATAATATTTCTTAATAATATATATTGAGGTGATTATGTGGACATAGATTTTATAATTAAAATAGCATCATTTATTTCGGCTTTAGCTATAATATTTACAAGTATTAAAAAAATAATAGATAAAACTTTATCACCATTAAACGAAAAAATAAAAGAACTAGATATTTCAGTATGCACAAACTTTTTAATAGATTATTTATATGATGTAGAAACAAATAAAGAAAAAGAAAATTTTAAAACCAAAAGAGCATACGAGATATATGATCACTATATCAATGATTTAAAACAAAATTCTTATATAAAGGAAAAATGGGAACAGGTAATGGAGGTGAAATGTGAACATAGACACTGAATTAATTTTAAATATCCTTTCAATATCAATAACATCTGGAATTATTTCAACTCAATTAATTCAATATATAAAAGATAACTTAAAAATAAATAATACAATACTATTTTCCATAATTTCATTTTTAGTAGGAACGCTTTTTGCTATTTCTTTTTCCGGCTTAAATCTAGTAGAATCTCTATGGTGTGGTTTTGTATCAATTATCGGTAGTGAAAATTTATATAAAACATTTAAAGGACATTTTGGATTAAAATCATCAGAATAAAAAAAGCTCAATTTTGAGCTTTTAATTTGTTACTTTTGCTTTTTTCTTTATTTCTTGATAAACATAATTAGTAGTATGACAATCCCCTACTGCTCTATGTGAAACTTCTTTAATATTGTAGTATTTTTTTAAAGTTTCTAATTTATGATTATACATATGAGTTAAATATTTACGTGATAATAATAATGTATCAACCATTTGATTACTTAATTTTCCTAAAGATAAATTATTCATATTTTCTTCTATAAATGATAAATCAAACGTATTGTTATGAGCCAAAAGTGGTAAATTGCCTATAAAATCTAAAAATTTAGGTAAAACAGAATCTATAGTTTCACAGTTACTAACCATATCATTAGTAATTCCTGTAATAGATGTTATTGTATCACTTATACTAATATTTGGATTAATTAATACACTAAACTCATCTACTAACTCATTATTTATATATTTACAAGCACCTATTTCTATTATTTTATCAGTCTTTGGATCAAGTCCTGTAGTTTCTAAATCAAAAATTACATAATCATCAAAAAATTCCATCATATAACCTACTTTCTAAATTAAATTATATATAACAATTTAAATGTTGTCAATTATACATTATTTTTTTCTTATAGTTTTAAGCTTATCATATGCCATTTCATATAACTCATTTTCTTTTGTTAGTATCTGTTTATCAAGCTCTAACTCCATATTTTCTTTTTTATAATATTCTAATTCTTCTTTCATTATTTGTAATTGTTCTTTTAAAATACTATATTTTGAAGATGATATATTAGTCTCTAAAGATAAGTTTTTTCTTTGAAATAAATCTTTAACAAGAATGTTTTTAATAAATATATCTATATTATTAAGGGTATCTTTAAATCCTATATTTTCACTATATTGCACACCAGAAAACAATATTTTTTCACTTATCAAAACTTTATTTATTTCATCAACAAACCATTTTACTGGTTTAACCTCAATCCATACATAATCTCCAAAGCCATAATTTTTATAATTTGAAAGATAAAAATATTCACCACAATAACATGAATCAATTTGAACTTTTACAAAATATCTATTATCAAATTTATACTCTTTTAATATTTTGGGTCTAAAATTTTTATCAGTTTCATAATACTTTCTAGAATCCATTGTATATGTATTACAAGTTATCTCAAGATTATTTAATAAAAAGTTGTTTTCAAGTGAATCCTCTAGGTAAGCATTAACAGAATCTTGAGGATAATAGCCATATTCTACTTCTAATACTCCATCATTATTTCTTCTAGAAACTAATTTTTTTAAAAATTCACTAGATTTAAAAGATAAAACTAAACGTGCTCCTATTTGTCTATTATCAACACCAACGCTAGAAATATCTCCATCATCATTAACGATAGGGCATTTTTTAAATGAAGCATCATCAGGTATCATCCAATACTTACCACACCTATCACTAAAGTTTTTTCTATCATTAGAATAAAATTTACTAGATACATATCCTCCTGATGCTATAGCAAAATCTGAAATAGAAGCCATAAGTCCTATTTTTTCTATAATATCTAATTGGTTTAATCCATATACTTGTTCTTGTTTTAAAATAGATAGTCTTTGCATATTTTGCCTCCCTTATTTCATAAATTTTAACTTTTCATATGTAATTTTATATTGCTTATTTTTTTTACTTAATTCTTCATTATAAGCTTTTAATTCTTCATTTTGCTTTTTATAATATTCGATTTCATTTCTTATTTTATTTAATTCATCTTTTAACGTATTGCAATCTTTATCATTTGTTACATCAACCATTTGAATATTTTCTACATTAAACATCTCATCTTTTAAGTATTTATTTATAAAGTCATTTGCATCTTCAAATGATACTCCTTCAAAAAGAATTTTTTCCATTATCATTAAATTTGAACTTTTATCAATAAGCCATTTTATAGGTTTAACTTCGATCCACACATAACTTCCATTTTTGTAAATTTTTTCATTTGAAAGTTTATAAGAATTTCTATTTCGGTAAAAATTTGCTTTTACAAAAACAAATCTTTTTTCATTAAGTTCATATACTTCGGTAGTAGTAATATTACCATCAAAATCAAAAAGGTGTATATTACCAGTAACTCTAATATTGTTATTTAAAAATTTATTATTTAACTCTTCTTCTAATTTTATAGTTACAGTATCTTGAGGATAATAACCATATTCTACCTCTAATACTCCATCTGGTTTTTCAAGGACTATTCCATTATTTGATGGAATTTTATCTTTAAAAGGCATTATTAATCTTATTCCTGTATCTCTTCTCTTTAAAGAAGTATAATAATTTTTACCATCGTCATATACTATTCCAACAGAGCTTTCATTATAACTACCAGTAAAATAACTTCCAATCCTATATTTTAAATTATTTCCATCATCAAAATTAGACACATATCCACCTAAAATAATAGCATAATCAGTAATTACTGCTTTAGTTTTCCTTTTTTTAATAACATCTAAAGCTGTATCGTCGTATAGTTGATTTTGTGTTAAAAAAATATCATTATTCATAAATCCTCCATATTAATGCAATAAAAAAATTTAGGGTGAGAAAAACAGTAGTAAAAATACTGCTATTACCACACTAAATTTTGTATAAAGTTAATTTATAAATATTTTTTAGAAAAATAACCAATTTATGACATTTTTCTCACTCAGCCATAATAATATATCATATTTTTAAATAAAGTCAATACTATTTGCAAACGTTTTGCAAAAATTTATAGAAATTTTTGATAATTAAATTTATATTTTTTTATTTTAAAAGAAAAAAAGAATAAATTAATTATTCCATTTTAAGCATCACTATTGCTTATTAATTTTACTTTAACTGTATGCTCAGTATTGTCTCTTTCATAAGTAATTTCTATTGTATCGCCAACATTATATTTGTATAATTCATATTTTAAGTAAGATGAACTAGAAACAGTTGTTCCGTTTATTTTAGTAATTATATCACCTTTTTTAATCCCACTATTAGCTAATGATCCATTTTTATCAACAGAATATACATAAACACCTTTAGTATTAGAAGAATTTGTTAAATTGTACATAGAAATTCCTAAATAAGGTCTAATTATACTATCTCCATTAATAAATTTTTCTGCATATTCCATTGCTGTTTCAATAGGAATAGCAAATCCCATTCCTTCTATAGAAGATGATGCGAGTTTTAAACTATTTATTCCTATTACTTCACCATTTACATTACATAAAGGTCCACCACTATTACCATTATTTATAGCAGCATCAGTTTGAATTACATTCATAACAATACCAGTTTGACTTGAAACTTCTACTAATCTATTAAGTCCTGATACAATACCTCTTGTAACAGTTTGATAATAAACTTCTGAATCTAATGGTGCACCTACAGTGAATGCCGTATCTCCTACTTTTGTATTAGAATTATCTGCAATAGTTGCTACTTTAATAACCTTATCTTTAGGAATTGAAAGTACTGCAATATCTGCATATTCATCATATCCTACTACTTTCATTTTTACCTTTTCTTCATTTGTCATTACCATATATAATTCAGTAGCATCTTCTATAACATGATAATTAGTTAAAACATAGCCATAATTATCATCAGTTTTAAATACAAAACCACTTCCTGTTGCATATAATTTATTTTGGACATAGTTTTCTATAACACCAACTGCATCATATACTTTTTCTACAGACTGGCTTAATCCTGTATCTGTAATTGTAACATTTTCTACAGTTTCTGTTCTTGTAAGTTCCACCTTTAAGTTTTTCATATAGAAATTAAAAAACAAGAAAAATGAAATCATACAAACTATAAATGTTGTAACACTAGATATTATTATAGTACTTATTTTCTTCAAATTAACCACCTCTAGTTATTAGTATATATTATAATTGTTAAAATATTGTGAAATTTTATTTTAAACTTTCAAAACCGCTTCTTTTAAATAATTTTTCTAAATCATATTTAGAATAATAGATAATAGTTGGTCTTCCATGAGGACAATTAAATGGATTTTTACATTTTCTTAAATCATTTATTAAATTTTCCATTTCACTTATACTTATATTAGTATTAGCTTTAATACTAGCTTTACAAGCTAAAGTTGCAGCTAAGTGATCATTAAACTTATCTAACGTAAAATCTTTTTCTTTACTAATTACTAATTCTAGTATTTTTTTTATTTGTAAATCTATAAAATCTTTAGTTAACCATACAGGATGTGATTTAATAATAACTGAATTAATACCAAATTCTTCTATTTCAAATCCTAGATTCCTTAAATAATCAAAATTTTCTTTTAAAATTATATATTCATCATTAGAATATTCCATTGTAATAGGTATTAATAAAGGTATACTTTTATTAGAAGGATTTGTTAATTTTTCTTTAAATAATTCATAATTTACTCTTTCTTTAGCAGCATGTTCATCAATCATGTACATACCTAATTCATTTTGACATATTATATAAGTTCCATGTACTAACCCAACAGGGTACATTTCTGGTAACCTTTTAGTACTATCTTCTTTATATATTTCTTCTTTTGCTTCATTTCTTTCTAAGTTAAGAGTAATTTCTTCATATTTTTTTTGAGTTTCTAATACTTCTTCATTAGAAATTTCATTATTTTCTAGAGTTTTATCAGATTCGAATTTATCATAATCAACATTATATTCCTCTTTAGTATTAGCAACTGTAAATGTATCATTTAGAACTAATTTTTCATTATCAAATTCTTCTATATATGCATCACGTATTAAAGATTGATTTTTTAATTTATCTTTAATCATCTTTAAAACAAGTGCTAACAATTCTTCTAATTTACTAAATTTAATATCCATTTTTGTTGGATGAATGTTAACATCTATTAAAGATGGGTCTACACTTATTAAAAGCACTACTATAGGATATCTATTATCTGGTTTATATGAATGATATCCATCGTTTATAGTTCTATTTAACTCTACATTTTTAACGACCCTTCCATTTACTAGTGTTACCATATGGTTTCTACTTGATCTGTTAACCTCAGGATATGATATATATCCAGTTATATCATAATCATCATCACTACATTCTACTTTATACATTTTTTTAGCAACATCTATTCCATATATGCTAGCTATTACTTTTAAAGTATTATTAGCACCATCCGTATTAAGTAAAGTATTGCCATTATTAATTAAAGTAAATCTTACATCAGAATGTGATAAGGCCATTTTATTTACATATTCAACTATACTTGCAAGTTCTGTATATAAGCTTTTCATATGTTTTAATCTTGCTGGAGTATTATAGAATAATTGAGTAATAGAAATAGATGTACCTTTTCTTAAATCTGAAGACTTTACATCAATTATTTTACCACCTTTAATATTTACAGTTGTACCAGTTACTCCATCACTTGTTACTAATTCTACATTACTAACTGATGCTATACTGGCTAATGCTTCACCACGAAATCCTAGTGTATTTATTCTAAATAAATCATCTTCATCACTTATTTTACTTGTTGCATGTCTTGAAAATGATAAGATGGCATCATCCCTATCCATACCAACACCATTATCAGTTACTTTAATTAATTCAACGCCAGATTCTTTTAATTCTATTTTAATACTTGTACTTTTAGCATCTATACTATTTTCTACTAATTCTTTTACTACTGATGCACATCTTTCAACAACTTCTCCAGCTGCAATCTTATTAGCAAGTATTTCATCCATTACTTTAATTTTACTCATTTTACCACCTTAAAAAATTCCTACTATACTATCATTTAAAATATCTATATTTTCATAATTTGGTCTCGCACCTAACCCTGGAAGTGTAAGTATTTTACCTGTATAAACTATAATAAATTTAGCTCCAGATTTAATTTCTATATCAGTAACTTCTAAAGTATAATCATTATCACATAATAAATTTTTAGAATCACTAGATAGTGAATATGGAGTTTTAGCTATACATATAGGGTAATTCTTAAATTCATCACTTAAATTATTTATTTTATCAATTACAGAATTTTTATAATTAACTTTACTTGCTTTATACACTAATTTTGCAACTTTATCTATTTTATCAAATAAATCATCATCTAAATTATACGCACATTTAAATTTATTATCTAATTTACATAAGTCTAAAACTTTTTTAGCTAAAGTAATAGAACCAATACTTCCAGAAGTATAACCTTCACATACACTATATTCTATATTATTTTTTTCTAATTCATTTTTTATAAAATCGAGTTCTAAGGTAGTATCTGTATCATATTTATTTATAGCAACTACTAAATTTAAATTAAATACATTCTTTATACTATCTATATGTTTATATAAATTATTTAATCCTTTTTTTATATAATCAGTGTTTTCTTTTTTTACATCATCTATTATGCATCCACCATGATATTTTAGTGCCTTAATAGTAACAACTACAACACAAGCTTTAGGGTTTAGATTATCTCTACATTTTATATCAAAAAACTTTTCAGCGCCTAAATCAGCTCCAAAACCAGCCTCTTCTATTACATAATCTGCATAGTTAGATGCATTAAAAGTTGCAAGTAAAGAATTACATCCAATAGATACATTTGCAAATGGACCTGAATGTATTATTACAGGATTACCTTCTAAAGATTGCACTAAATTAGGTTTTATAGCATCTTTTAATATGCACATTAAAGCACCTGTAATATTAAGTGATTTAGCCTTAATATAATTATTATTACTATCAACGGCTATTATTATATTATCTATTCTTTTTCTTAAATCATCTACTGATTTAGAAAGAGTTAGGATAGACATCATCTCACTTGCAGCAGTTATAGTAAAATGAGTTTCATTACCATTTATTTCTACATTTCTAAGTGATCTATCATTTATATCTATACATCTATTAAATAAAATTTTTTTAATATTTAAGATATTACCATTATATATATGTGAATCAATGGCAGCACATAATAAATTATTAGCATAGGTTATAGCATGGATATCAGAAGTAAAGTGTAGATTTATATCACTCATAGGATAAACTTGAGCATATCCACCACCTGTTGCTCCACCTTTAAGTCCAAAAACAGGTCCCATTGAAGGCTCTCTTAGACATAAAATTGAATTTACTCCCAAGCTATTTAAAGCATCATTTAAAGAAATAGAAACAGTAGTTTTACCTTCACCTAATGGTGTTGGATTAATACTAGTTACTAAAATTAAATTAGATTTAGCATTATAAGATTTATTGGAGTTAATTTTAGCCTTATAATCTCCATAACATTCGATAGAATCTAAATTTATTTTTCTTGCAACATCTTTAATATTTAATGGCTTATATTCATTTTGAATTTCTAAATCAGTCATAAAATCCTCCTAAAGTATTCTTTAATATATTATACATTATATTTTTAAAATATTAAAGAAAAAAGATAACAAAGTTATCTTATATTTTGCTAATGATAAAAAAACAACTTTAATGAATAAATTACCTATTTTTAGCTATACAACTATTAATATCTAAAACTATTGTTTTAACACGATTTATGTTACTAATGTGTTCATGAATAAAATCAACATTATTATTTTCTACTTCAGTTGGATATTTTATATTGTTATTATAAACAGTATCTAATAATGTAGAAAACTGTTCGTAATCAATAAGATTAGAATTTTTTTCAATAAACTTTTTTATTAAATCTATATTTCCATCAAACTGATGTTGATTTATTATATCTATAAATGTCTCATTCAACAAAAGAGGATACAAAAGTTTAACTTCAGAATTATATCCAACAGCCCTATATTTTCCATCTGGTTGACTAGTTTTTATTGAATATAAATATTGATTTAAATTATTATTTTCAATTTTATATTTTTTGAAGGACATTATTTTATTAACTAAAAGTTCAGTAATATAAGAATTTGTTATTTCATCTATAGTATTTCCCATACTCTTTGTAGAAAAATTTTCATTATTATTAGCATTCTTCAAATAATATATTTCGTGTAGTCCACTTCTTATATAATAAGTATTTTCATCTAATAAGATATTTGTATTATAATATCCCATTAAAACATGGCGTATCTCATGCAGCAACATTTCAAGTTTCAAAACTGGTGTTGCTAAACGATTTTCTACATAAGCACCTAATAGTATAGTTTGTGGTTTTTGTTTTAAATCAGGATTTTCAAAAACCTTTAAATTAGGTGAAAAAATGGTAATAGCAACATCTCTACTAGATATTTTACCAAAATTATTTTTAATTGCTATTGCATTTACACTATCCTGATCATATATGATTTTAACTTTATTGAATATGTCATATAAAGGAAAATCACATTCTTTTCCAAAATCCATATAAAAACTAAGGTATATAAATGTAATCATATCCAAAAGTTCTTCATTATAATTATTTTCTTTTGCAATATCTTTAAATAAAAAATATTTTTCATTTAATAATTTATTAAATTTAGTACTATCCATTACATAATCCTTCCTTTATATTTATTTTTATTTTTTTCATTTATAAATTTTTCTATATCATCAATTCCATTTGTTTCAACATAATAGCCAATATAAGAACTAGGATATTCCCTATAATAATTATACATTTTATGTTTCTTTTCAGTAGAAAACCACACTATATTTTCATTTTTCTGAGACAATTTTGAAATATCATCACTAATATCAAAATCTGAAAATACATAAATTTTTCTATCTTTTATATCTTTTAATTCTTCATAAAATGAACGATACTCATTAAAAATAGTACATTCAAGATTATGGTAATATTTTATTTCAGAATTCACAATCTTATTAACATCAATATTTTTTTCAGCTTTCCTAATCAACAATTTTCTTAAAATAGATTCATTATATGTCAAATATATTATTGAGTTTTTTATAGCAACGCTACTAATAGCATTAACGTACATTTCTAATGATTCATTATTTGATGGAGATAAATCGAAAACATAAACATCTGGTTTAAATATAGGGCTTTCAAGATCATCTATAATTTTAAATTTTTGACTTGTCAAATAATGTTTTACAATTTCCTTTCTGTTATATTTATAAGTTCCCTTCTGATATTTTTCATAACTCATGGATACTAATTTTTTTAAAACTTTATAAATTTTGGTATTAGTAATATCATTTAATTTATTGCTAGCAGAACGTTCTCCACTATCTTGAGTACTATCATGCTCACTAGTATAATTTTCATCATAATTATCCATTAAATCATCAAAATTGTTTTCATCATTTTCCTGGTTTAAATCTTCTGGTTCTGATTCAATATTATTTTCTTGATTTAAGTCTTCTGGTTCTGATTCAATATTATTTTCTTGATTTAAGTCTTCTGATTCTGATTGAGCATCATTTTCCTGGTTTAAATTTTGAGGTTCTGATTGAGTATTATTTTCTGAATTTAAATCTTGAGATTCTGATTGAACATCATTTTCCTGGTTTAAATCTTCTGGTTCTGATTCAATATTATTTTCTTGATTTAAGTCTTCTGATTCTGATTGAGTATTATTTTCTGAATTTAAATCTTCAGGTTCTGATTGAGTATTATTTTCTGAATTTAAATCTTGAG
>CAKPNP010000003.1 GCA_934169415.1 uncultured Bacilli bacterium | reverse complement strand
GAGAGGAGAGATTTAAAAGTGTTAGCAGACATGATAAAAGATATAAACGATGAAAAAAGATTATTCGAGTTTATGGATCCATTAGAAGAAAAAAAGAAATGGGAAAGAACATTTGAAGAACTTGGCGAGAAAAAAGGCAGAAAAGCTGGAATTATTGAGGGTAAAAAATCTGGAATAATCGAAACAGCTAAAAATATGTTAAAGGATAGCCTACCATTAGAGCAAATATCTAAATATACTGGATTAACTAAAAAACAAATAATGAGTTTGTAAACGTAGACATCTACGTTTTTTTGATATTTAAAATTTTATTTGTATTGAATTTATATAAAAAATATTATATAATTTTTATTAGAATAGGGGTGGGAATTTGATACTTAGAAAACCTTATGCATTTTTTATAAAACATTTTAGGCTGATACATGTTTTTCTTTCTATTTTGATGTTATCTTTATTATTTAACACAAAAAAACTATTAGATTTTTTTAATGAAGTTGTATCGACTAATTTAAATTTAAAAGGTCAAGAATTAGTTTCTTTATATATGCCTTTAATATTAAGAATACTACCTTTTTTAATTATAGTATTATTAGGATTATTATTATTTATAATGCATATAAAAAATAAACCAAAAACAATGTATATAATAAGTATATTAATATATTTATATGTTATAATTATAAATTTTATTTCTAAATCTACTTTGTCTACTATGGAAAATACTGTTCTAGCAACACGTAATGTGAGATTAATTAGAGATTTTATCTTAATTTCTTTTATAGCTCAAATAGTAATTAGCATTATAACTATAATTAGGGCAGTTGGTTTTGATATTAAAAAATTTGATTTTAAAAAAGATTTAAAAGAATTACAAATTGATGAGTCCGATAATGAAGAGTTTGAATTCTCAATCGATTTGGATTCTAATAAATTAAAGAGAAATATAAGAAAATATATAAGACATTTAAAATATTTTTATAAAGAAAATAAATTGGTTGTAACTCTTATATTTATAGTATCTGTTATATCTATTTTTTCATTCTCATTGATTTCTATAAATAAAAATAAATTATATGATTTAAATAGTTATATATCAAATAATGGTATAAGTTTAAAAATTAAGTCCTCTTATATTACTGATACTGATTATAAGGGTAATGTTATATTAGACGATAGTGCATTTGTAGTAATAAAGATAGATGCTAAAAGAAATGGAAGCAATACATTATATTTGGATTATGCAACAGTAAAGTTAAATGTTAAAAATTATAGCTTTAGTCCTATTAGTGATTATAAAGATTCGTTTATAGATTTCGGAAATATATATATAGAAGAAAATCTAAAAACAGAATATGAGGAAAAGGTATTAATTTATAAGATACCTAAACAATTTAAAGATGAAAAAATGTATTTTAATTTCGTAGCTAAGTCTACTTTAGAAGAAAAAAGGATAAAATTAAATAATATAGATTTAACTAGTAATAAAGAAGATTTTATATTTAACTTAGGTGATAATGCAAATCTTAAAGATTCGATACTAAATAATATAGATTTTACTATAAATAGTATTGATTTAAATAAAAAATATAAATTGAGTTATAATTTTTGTATTTCAAATAATTGTAAAACATCATATGTATATTTATACCCTAGTATATCTACAAATAGTGATAAGGTTATTATGAAAATAACTGGTAATATTAATACTTCTTCAATTGATGATTTATATAATTTAATTTATGATTACGGAACAATTTATTATGTAAAAAATAATACAACATATAAAAATACTGTTCCAATAAAAAGAGTAAATAGTAAAGTAAATTCTAGTAACACACTTTATATAGAGGTAGATAGCAATTTGATAGATTCAGATAATATTTACATTAAATTACAAATAAGAAATAAAAATTATCAATATAATTTAAAATAATGTTTAAAAATATCAATTAATGTGTTATAATTAGGAGGATGGAGGAGGATTATGAAGAAGCTAGGCATATTTGTACTTTTTATGTTACTTTATATAGGTAAAGTAGACGCATATTATTGTAATTATACTGATTTAGCAAATTATAAAAAAATAGCCTCCAATATAAATTATAGTTATGATTATACTATGAAAGGTGATACTGTAGAATTTAATATTACACTTGTAAATTTAAGTAGTGAAGTATATTTAAAGGATAATAGTGGTAATACATATTATTATGTATCAGATGAGATAAATGTAACTGCTTCTAGTGGTGAAAATAAAGTGTTTTATGTATATCCTACAGATTCTTATTGTAAAAATAATTATATTTATACGATAAGAATACAATTACCTACCTATAATCCATATTATAAAAGTGAATTATGTACTGGTATAGAAAATTATAGTTTATGTCAAAAATGGTCAACACATAACTTAACTTATGAAAAGTTTTCATCAAAAATAGAAGAATATAAAAATTCTTTAAAAAAAGACGAAGAAGTTATAGAAAAGACCAAAACTTTTTTAGATTATTTTGTTGAATATCTACTTAAATATTATTTTATATTATTAATTATTATAATATTAGGTTGTTCATATGGTATTTATAAAATAAATAAAAAAAGTGATATTTATAACTAGGAGGTTTTATGAAAGAGTCGTTTTGGGGAACAGCTGTTGTTGTTATGGGACTTATGGCAATATTTTTCTTATATTTCTTTCAGTCAATAACCAATACAGATGAGCATAATTATCATTTGCTTAAAGAGACTACTGAATCAGCAATGTATGATGCAATAGACTTAGCATACTATAGAGCACATGGTACTATCAAAATCGATAGAGAAAAATTTGTTGAAAACTTCTTAAGGAGATTTGCAGAAAGTGCAACATTATCTAAAACATATAAAATTGAAATATATGATGTTAATGAAACACCTCCAAAAGTAAGTTTGAAAGTTAGTAGTACAGAATCCACTACTTTAACTGGTGAAGTGATGGAATTTGATATAACTAATAAAATAGATGCGATATTAGAAACGCCATATTAGGAAGGAATGATTATTTATGAATAATATTTTGATATCTATAAAAAGATTTATAACTAACAAAAACGTAGTAACTGTAATAGGAGTAATAGCAATACTTGCAATACTTTATTTTGGTTATACTACAACAATTAATAAAAAAACAGCTCCAATTAAAATACCAGTAGCAACACAAACAATACAACCAAGAACTTTAATAACTAGTGATATGGTAACTTACATTACAGTTCCAGCAGCACAAGTAAGTTCTAATGTATTAAGAAGTAGTAATTTAGTAGTTGGTAAATATACTGCTGTAAATACAGTTATACCTCAAGGTAGTATGTTTTATACAGATGTATTAATTAACAAAGAAGAATTACCAGATATAGCATTTATAGAAGTACCAGATGGACAAAGACCATATGCTTTATCAGTAACGACAGAAAGTACTTATGGAAATTCAATATTCCCAGGTAATATAATCGATGTTTATATGAAAGCAGTTGATGATAATGGTCAAGTTATGGTTGCTAGATTTTTAAAAGATGTAAAAATTTTAGCTGTTAAAGATTCTAGTGGTAATAACGTATTTGAAAATACAGAAGAAAATAGAACTCCAGCAACACTTACATTCGGAGTTCCTGAAGATATGTTTATATTACTTAAAAAAGCAGAATATTTAAAATCATTAGGAGTTGAGTTATTCCCAGCTCCACGTGGGGGAACAGTTACTGTAGAAGGTTCAATTGCAGTTGATAGAGAAGAATTAGTTAACTATATTGAAAGTAAAACAGTTACTTTAAGCGAAAATACCACTGATAACTCACAAGAAAACACACAATCAGAGCAATAAAATGAATGAAACTTTATTTTCGCAAATAGATTTTGGTCCATTAAATGAATATTTACAAAATGATGATATCACAGATATTTCATATAGTAATGGTGGACAAGTTTGGTTAAAAACATTATCAAGTGGTATTTTTAGAGTAGAAAATCCTTTAATAAATAATCCCATGATGGAAAAATTGGCATTCCAATGTTCTAACGTTATGGGTAGAAGTTTTAACGCAGCTCATCCTTTTCTAGATTCTGAAAGCGCTGAGTTGCGTATGAATTTCGTTCATGATTCTATTGCAACAAATGGAATCGCTTGTGTTATAAGAAAAACACCAGCCAAAATAAGACTTCAAAAAGATAAAATTATTGAAGAAAAATATATTACAGAAGATGTTCATGATTTTTTAGTTCAATGTGTACTTGCACACTGTAACATAATAGTAGCAGGAGAAACAGGTTCAGGAAAAACAGAGTTTGTTAAATATCTTGCTTCTAAAACTCGTGAAAATGAAAAAATAATAACAATAGAAGATACTTTAGAATTACACCTTGATAAAATTTATCCACATAGAGATATTGTTGCTATGAAAACTAATAATATAGCCTCATACTCTGAAGTATTAGTTACTTGTATGAGACAAAATCCTAAGTGGATATTACTTTCTGAAGTTCGTTCAGCAGAAGCAGTTACTGCTGTACGTAATTCTATTTCTTCAGGACATTATATTTTATCAACTATTCATGCTGATAAAGCTTCATCTATTCCAAGCCGTTTGTATAGTTTACTAGAATCAAGTCAAGATATGGATCAATTTTTAAAATCAATTCATAGATATGTTCAACTTGGTGTATATATAAGAGGTAGACAGGATAAACAAACAAAGAAATTTGTTCGTGAAATAGGAGAAGTTACAGAATTTTATGTAACAGAAGATAATGAAGCAAAATATAATGTTATTTATAAAAAAACACCGGAAGGTAAAATTACTAGGAGAAATCCTAGTAAGTATTTGATAGATTATATAGAAGGTCAGGGCGTTGAATTACCTAAGGGATTTGTTAATCCTTTGTTTGATGTAAAAGATGGTTATATAGAGGATGAGGGTAGACATGAAATAGAAACTCCTGCCCCAGTAGAAAATACTGTAAAAAATGTACAGGTTTTAAATCCTAATCAAGGTATAGCAGTTGCACAAAATGTGCGTCCAATAACAAATCCAAATGTACAAAATATTGGACCTAGTGTTCAAAATGTGCAACCAGGAGTTACTCCTCGAACTGTACAATCAGTGCAAAATGTTGCATTTAATAATCAAAATGTAGGTCAACCAATACCTAATACACAACCTAGAGTTATGCCTACACAGACTGTAACTTCTAGTAATCAGAATATGAGTGGTATTCCTAGACAGGTTATAAACGCTAATATGCAAAGTCAAATGTCAAGACCAAATGTATCTATACCAAATAATGGCCAAATATAAAAGGAGGTAAATTATGTCAGCAGAGTTAATATTTGTTATAATTGCGATAATATTATTATTTATAGTATTATATAGAATAAACAGTGGGACAAACGTATATAAATATATAGTAAGAGAAGCAGGAAATTTATATGATAAATATGCACCTTACTCATTTAAAATGGTTAGAGAAAAAGTAAAAGAGTTAGGTCAAGAATATACTCCACGTCAGTATGCAATACAAGTTACTGTATTTGCCGTTGCTGCTGCAGTAGTTTCTTATTTATATTTCTACAGCCTTATTTGGTGTATAGTTTATGTACTATGTGCTATAGCATTAGTACCTTACTTATCTTATTTAAGATGTAAAAGATTATATAGCGAATTTATATTTGAACAAGTTCAAGTATATACAACTAACGTTATAATGGAATTCGCAACTACTCAAAGTTTTGTTAAATCACTTGAGGGAGTATATGAATCAGGTGTACTTGAAGATCCTGTAAAAAGCGATGTTAAAGTTATGATAGACATGGCTTATAAAAATGGTACTATTAATGAATCAGTTGAATTTATGAATAGTAAATATGATTATTATATAGTAAAGAATATGCACCAATTATTCTTACAAATAACTAATGAAGGTGCACGTGATGCATCAGAATCATTAGAAAATATGTCACAAGATATAGATATGCTTGTTGAAGGTGTTTATAGAGATAGATTAGATAGAGCATCTTTCCATAAAAAGTTTTTACAATTTGGTATAGTATTATATTTAATGATTATGTTGGTTCAATTCTTATTAGGTATGGATACATATGTAGCTATGCTTAAAATATGGTATGTACAATTATTATTACATGCTGTAATAATTATAAATACTTATTTCATCCTTGATGGTGAAAAATTCTATAATGAGAATGTGGGGGCTGAATAATGCAATTTTTAATTATCGCAGTAATATTAATGTTTATAGTTACATATAATAGATTTTTTGAACCAAAAAAATTAATTAGAGATATACAGCCAATGTTTAAATCACTAATGGAAAGTGATTATGAATTTTTATTAAAATTAAGATATGGAAATGATGTTGACGTAGAAGATAAATTTGGAAAAAGAGTAAGAAATGGTTTAATTACAATGGCTGTTGTATTCTTCTTATTCTTATCTAAAATGCAATTTATGTATGTTTTACTTTGTGTAATTGCAGGATTCTTAATGTTTAAACAACCATATTCTGATTTAAAATCATATTATAAAAGAAATTTACACCATATAGATTTGATGTTACCTTATTATTTAAAAAGTTTAGAGATACTTGCTCAACACTATACTATACCAGTAGCATTATCAAGATCAGTTGAAAGTGCTCCTGAAGTTTTTAAGCCAGGACTTAGAACATTAGTATCTAGAATTGAAGCAGGTGATTCTACTGTTGATCCTTACATGGAATTTGCAAACGCTTATCCAGTTCGTGATTCAATGCGTATGATGAGACTTTTATATCGTTTAAGTTTAGGTGGACAAGATAATAAACAAGAACAATTAATGATGTTCTCAAGAACAGTTTCGTCTTTACAAAATAAAGCACGTGAACAAAAATATGCTGAAAGATTAGCTAAGATGGAACAAAAAACAATGGTAATGCTATTCACAACAGGTGGAGGTATTATGTTAATAATGTTATTATCAATGATGATGATGATGAATTCATATTAAAAAATGTAAAAAAGTGTAAAAAAAATTGTAATTTTAATGAATTATGGTATAATAATTTATAGATAATGAAAGAGGTGAAATGATGAAAGAAGCAGCAGGAGAAGCAAATATGACTGTTATTACTATCATTTTAATAGGAGTAATTGCAGCAGTAGCGATTCCACTTGTAAATACTGCAATGAAGAACACATCAAAAAGTGCTAGTTGTAATGCAGAAGGTGGATACATGAGTGGTACAAGTTGTGTAAAATAATAATAGCAATGTGTTTTATAAATGAGTTAATTAATGGGAATGGTGAAAATCATTCCTTTTATAAATTCATTAAAAAAGGCATCAAATTTTGAAGTAAACCATAAATAGTTTATTTCATTTGATGTCTTTTATTTTG
Source organism: uncultured Bacilli bacterium (assembly GCA_934169415.1). Lineage (GTDB taxonomy): Bacteria > Bacillota_I > Bacilli_A > RF39 > UBA660 > Faecisoma. The sequence goes on along the minus strand of CAKPNP010000003.1, from coordinate 52,093 downwards.
ATATATAAAACTAGTATTATAAAATTTATTAATGACATCAATGCTGATAATTTTATATATTTTTGTTTATATATAATTTTTATTTTGTGATTACCATTTTCTAAATTTATTCCAGTAAATGTATCTAATACTCTTTCATATTTTACTTCAATATCATCTACATAAATGTTTAAATTTTTATCATATGGTATTGTTATTAATAATATTCCACCATCTGTTGTAATACTTCCAGTTAATGTATTTTTATTTATTTCATATTCTAATTGTTCTTTTTTATAACTATTAAAAGTTTCTTTATATAATTTGTAATCAAAATAATATATATGTATATTGCTATTTGATTCTAAATTCAAGGTATAATTTTCTAACTCATTTTTAACAAATAAATAATTATCATAATATTCTATAATATTGCTATTTAATATATCTTTTAAGTAGTTTATATTATCATTTAAATTATCAATATACAAATAATAATAGCCTTTATTTATATTGAATTTATATTTATTGATTTCGTTAGATTCATTTTTATATTCTTTATAGTATTTTGTATTATTTTCAGTTAAACAGTTAAATACGTTTTCATCATAAAATTTCTCTTTTTTAATATTATTACAGTTATTTTTTACTATCCAACCTAAACTTAATTTTGTTGGATTTTCATATATATAGTAATTAGTATCATTATTAGTACTTTCACCTATTAAATTGTAATTATAGTTTATATCTTTTGATATAATGTAATTTATTCCTAATATGGAACCATATATATAAGATAAATTTTCTACATGTGAAAAATTGTTTGCACTATCCATATTAAAAATATTATTTAATTCATATAATATTTTATAATTATTAGAATTATATGTTGATGAGAAATTATTTACTGACATGTAGTTTCCTATGTATGAATTATTTAGATATTTATCAGATATTCTATTGTCCATGTTATATTGTTTTATAATCTTAAAAATTTCATTTTGATTTTTTATATATTTTCTTTCATTAAATTTATATTTATTAAATGATAAATATAAATTTAACGTAGATTCTAGTAAAATAAAAGAAAATATTAATATATTTAGTAAATTTATATTTTTAATTTTAAATAATATTACTAGGTATATTATTAATAAGGCACATGTTAACCAAATATAATAATAATTAATATAGTTATAATAATTTTTAAAATAATTTATAAATATGATTATCACAGAGTAAGATATATATATTGCAAGATAATTCATAATTCTTATTTTATTTATTTCAGGGTTAATATATGATTTATACGCTATTAATATTAAAAATAAACATAATAGAAAACTATATCTGTAACAAAAACCGATTGGTAATGTAAATAGATGCCATATATAATTAAATATGCCAATAAAACAAGGGAGTATCATAAAAATAATTATTATAGCTGTTGATATTTTGTTTTTTTTATTGATATTTTTATTTTTAAAGTATAAATATACTAAAGGAATTGTTATTATTCCACAGTATATGTTAATAGCATTTGTATTAAATGGGTTAGCACCATCAATAGTTCCAATATATGTTTTAGCTAGTAAATTAAATATATTGTAATCAAAATAGAATATTTCCTTTAATGAGTTAGTTCTATTATAGGATAGCATTTCTAAAAAGCATGGAATTATGAAAAATGAACACATTAATCCAGTAAGTAAAGATATTATAAAAAAATTTTTAATTATATTAAGCATATATTTTTTATTGTTTTTAAAATCATATGTTATATTTAATTCATAGAAAAAATATAATACTACAAAAATACATAACATATATGATATATAATAATTAGAATATATTGATATAAATAGAGTAACTATATATAATATAGGTGATTTATTTTTAATGATTTTGTCAATACCTAGTAATACTAATGGTGTAAGTAAGACTACATCTAACCACATTATTTCTAAAAAATAATTTAAGTTATATCCCATAAATGAATATAGTAAACTGAAACTTAAAATTGTTATATCATTTTTTTTAAATTTATTACTCATATATACGTACATAGTAAGTCCAGATAAACTTAACTTTAATATAGTAAGTATTGTCATAAATAATAAAATATTATTTTGATTTACAAATACTAATAGTAAATTAAATGGACTTGATAAATAATAAAAATATGTTCCTATCATTGGTCCACCTAAACCATTGTAAAATGAATATAATATACTATTTGTTCCACTAAATACGCCTTTTAAATAATGCATAAATGGATAATATTGTGCTAGACTATCTCCCATAATCATCATGTTATCGTTAAAAAGTCCATTAATGTAAAATACGCTAAAATAAAGAATTAATGGAATAAAAAAAGATAATACTAAATATTTTTTATTTTTCATACGTACCACCATACTTATTGTATCATATTATTATCATTTATGGTATACTTAGAAAGTAGGAGTAGGTGGATATTTTGAAAAAGATTTTACAATTAAAAAATAATATATATTTTATAAATATTATAACAACTATTTTAATTTTTTTACTGATTTTTTTATTAAAAGAAATATATCCATTTGGAAATAATACTATATCGAATTGTGATATGAATCAATCATATGTAACATTTTATTATTATCTTTGGGATATATTTCATAATGGCAAGAATATATTTTATAATTTTGAATTAGGAATGGGTTCGAATATATATGGAGGCTTTGTATCTGATGGCTTTTTTAACCCAACATCATGGTTAATATTATTTTCAAGTAGAGATAATATTTTATATAATATGTCATTTATTATAATTATAAAGTTTGTGTTTGTTTCATTATTCACAACAATATATGTACAAAAAGTATTTCCAAACGTTGATATAAAATTAAAATTTATATCAGTAATTATGTATACTTTTTCAGGATATTTACTAATTAATTATAGTAACTTAATGTGGATAGATATAGTTGCTTTATTTCCATTATTCTGTTTGGGTTTAAATAATATCTTAAAATATAATAAAATGTTTTTATTTACATTTATTTTAGGACTATGTTTAATCAATAATTATAATTTATCATGGATGATATTGTTTTTTATATTTTTTGCAGTTCCTTTTTTAATAAAATATAAAGCTGTTAATAAAAGAAAAGCTACTTCACAAATAATTTTAGGAACATTACTTTCTATAGGTATTTCAGCTTTTGCTTTTATCCCAACATTTTTACAAACAATGTCTTCATATAGGATGAAAATGAGTGTTGGTTATATCATGTCTTCACCATTTTATTATAAATTATTTAATGGTTTATTTTATACTTTACCAATTATATATTTATTAAAGATGGTAAAAGATTATAAAAAAGATACTAATGTAAGGTTAATATTTTTAACGTCTTTAACAACTTTTATATTACCTGTTATATTTGAGAAAATTAATTTATTATGGCATACTGGTAGTTATCAATGTTTTGGATTTAGATATGGCTTTATAATTAATTTTATTTTAATGAATACATTATTATACGGTTATTCAAAATATGGATTTGAAGAACTAAAATTGAAATTTAAGAATATTCTATTCTTGAAAATTAATTTTCCACTTTTTTTAATTTCAATAATGGTATTTATTCCAAGTATGATATATTTTATTTATGTTTTTATTAATTCAATTAATCAAATTTTTCCATTTTATTTTTCAAATCAAATAATATTATTTGAAATAATATTTTTAACTAGTTTATTTATATATATGTACTTAATAAAAATTAAAAAAATTGATTACATAGTTTTGTTTACTTTAATCTTAGTTATTTGCTATGGTTGTTCGTTTTTTGGAAATAATCCTAATTTAGATACTTTAGAAAGAAATGACCAATCAGTTTTGAACATGGTTATGTTTAGTAATGAACTTAATATCACAGATAATTACAGATTAAAAGATCTAACTTTATCTATGACTGAAAATTATCCATTGGTAGTAAATGTTGCGAGTCCATCTACATTTTTGCATATTATTTCAGAGTCACAAGTATTAAATTATTATCAAATGGGCTATTCTGGAGTAAATACTAAACTGAATGATTTAGGTGGAACTATTTTGTCAGATAGTATATACGGAATTAAATATATTATAAGTGATGAACAAATTAATAATAATGTATATGAGTTTTATAAGAAGATAGATAATTATTTTATTTATAAAAATCCATATACAAGATTTATTTACACTGTGGATACTAGCTTAAGTGATGAAATAACATCAAACAATCTTTTTGATGCAAATAATGAATTAACCAATGAATTGTTTGGTAAAGAAAAAGTTTTAAAATCTCTTGTTAATAATTGTACTACTCTTTTAGATCGTATTAAATGTGAATATGATTTAAATAATGAGGAATTATATTTTACTGCTAACAAATATGTAAGTGATATAGTGGTTAATGGTAAAACTATAAAAATAAAGGAAATAGATAATCCAAATAATGAAATTTATTATTATGATTTAGGGTACTATAATTCTAAAGTTACTATAGAATTAGGTACAAATTCTATAGAAAATATTTATTTTTCAACTATAAATATGCAGGATTATAAAAAATTATTTAGTAATTTGGAAGAAATCAAGTATGAATATGATGGTAACAAAATGAAAATTTATTACAATAATGTTGACAATCATAAGGGATTATTTATACCGATTAATTATGATGAAGGTTTTAGTGCTAAATTAAATGGTTCAAATGTAAATGTATATAAAAAATTAAATAATTTCATGTACATAGAATTAGTTGAAGGTGAAAATTACATCGAATTAGAATTTTATCCTAAAATGTTTAAGATATGTTTAATATTTTCTATTATAACCGCTTTGTTACTAGCTGTAATATTTATACATGAGAAAAAAAGAAACTATAATAAAGAATACAAATTTATTACGTATCCATTATATTATATTGGAATTATAATAGTCATATTAGTAACTAGTAAAGTTTACATAATTCCTATTATACAAACGTTTATAAATTGAATAACTACTATAAAATAGTTTAAATTACTGTTATACATAAATATTTTGATTGCTCTTTTAATTATTTTATAGTATAATAAATTTAGTTAAATTGGGAGGTATTATATGAGTAATCCAATAGGGCATACATATATGTATAATTTTGTTATTTTATTTATTGTTATTATTTTTGCATTTTTAGCAGGAGCTATGAGTTATTATAAATCATATAAAGTTAATAACGCTATAGTTTATTCTATTGAAAAATATGAAGGTTATAATGATTTATCTAAAGCTGAAATAAGTAGAATTTTAACAACTCTTGGTTATGATAGTAGTACACCTGATTGTAGTGCCTCATATAAAGGAATGACTTTAGTTAATGATACTACTAAAAGTCATAATTACTGCATTTATATAGAAGATAAAGTTACTAGTGGAGATCATGCTAATGGACAGTATTTTGTTTATGGTGTAAGAACTTATATGAGAATTGATTTACCTGTAATTAGAACTCTTAAAATACCTGTATACACTAAAACTAATCAAATTTATAAATTTACAACTTCAGCAGGGCCTAAAATGAATTTTTAAATCAAGTTAATCTTGATTTTTTTGTAAATAAAAGTCAAATTTTATTTTAATACTTGTTAGTTTTTTTTAGTTATAGTATAATTATTATAGATTTGGGGTGGTAGAATGAAAGAAGCCATTGGTACATCTTTTGTATTTAATTTAATGATGATTTTTATTGGTGTATTAATAGCAATGTTTGTAGGCTCACTTGCATATACTAAAGGTTTTAAAGTAAGAAATAAAATAATCGATATAATTGAAAAGTATGAAAAATACGATATAAATGATAGTGCACAAATAGATGAAATAAATGACAGTTTGTCTTCTATTGGTTATCAAGTTAGAGGAGATAATACATCTAAATGTAAAGCTAGAGGAAATGCAAGCCAAGTAACTAAGACAATACAAAATAATGATTATGAATATTGTGTTTATGAGTATAATACTTCTAGAGGAAAATATTATGGGGTTACTGTATTTATACACGTTGATATTCCATTAATAGGTGGACTTATTGATATACCTCTATACGGTGAGTCTAGATTAGTATATAGCAAAGATTTAATAGAAGGGTGATAAATAATGAATGTAATAGTAAGTAATACAAAAAAAGATATATTAGAAAGTTTAAATATAGATATTATTAAATCTGTAAATGGTTTATTTGAAGTTGATGAACTTATTAATATGTTTAAAAATTTTTATTATCAAAGAATGATTCTTGATATTACTGCGATTAAGAATTATAATAACATGAAAACGCTACAAAAATTATCTATTTCACTTGATATGGAAAAAGTAATATTAGTTTTAGATGACTCTGAAGAATCATCTTCTCCTAGTTATTTATCGAAATTAATATCTCTTGGAATATATAATTTTACACGTAATGCTGAAGGAATTATGTATTTATATAATAATCCTAATAGTTATAGAGATGTAGCACAGTACCATCAAATAAATGAAACACCAACAGAAAATATAGTATATCAAACTGTAGAATCTGAATCTAATTATTGTAGAGTAATAGGAATTAAAAATCTAACAGAAGCATCAGGTGCTACAACACTTACATATTTAATGACAAGACAACTTAAAAAACATTACAAAGTTTATGGTGTAGAAATTGATAATAATAATTTTAGTTATTTTAAGGATAAAGCTTTAGTAAGTTTATCTAGTAGTAATTTTGCTACTTTTATTGAAAAAAATAAAGATTGTAATGCAATTATTATAGATGTTGATAAAAATCAACAAGCATTAAGTATGTGCCAAGAAATCATATATTTACTAGAACCTTCAGTGTTGAAGTTAAATAAACTTATGAATTTTAATAGAAGGGCATTTAAGGATCTAGAAGGTAAAAAAATAATTTTAAATCAAAGTGTTTTAAGTTCAAAAGATGTTTTAGAATTAGAATATGAGGCAAGAACTAAATTTTTCTTTAATATGCCACCTTTAAATGAAAGAGATGAGAATATACCTATTTTAGATACATTCTTAACTAAACTTGGATTTTCTAAGCAAAATACAGGTGCACAAGAGAAGAAAAAGAAGATATTAGGCTTATTCTAATTGACATTTTTTATAAAATGATGTAGTATATAGGTAGTTAGGAGGAATTATTTATGTTTATGTTAACAACTGATACAGTATCTTGTGGTGGAATTGATGGAATTCCAGTAATTATACCACAATTAGTAACTTTAGCTATGAATGCTATTAAAATAGCTATTCCTATTATATTAATATTTATGGGTATGTTAGATATGGGAAAAGCTGTTATGGCTCAAAAGGAAGATGAAATTAAAAAAGGACAACAAATGTTTATTAAAAGACTTATTGCCGCAGCTTTAGTATTCTTAATAGTATTCTTTGTACAATTAGTAATTGGTTTAGTTGCACCAAGTGATAAAGAAAATGTTATAAGTTGTATAGATACAATGATTAACTATAGTAAATAATTGATATAAACAATAATAAAACTATTTTATTATTGTTTTTTTTATGCTATAATGTTAATATCTAAAAATGTTTTTATGAGGTGATTATATGTCATGGTTAATAGATATATTAAGAAGTGTTGTGTTTTGGATTGATGGCATTATATATAAATTAGTAGGTGTTGTTTATGATGTTTTTTCAGCAATTGCTACAACTACGATATTATCAGATAAAGTTTTAGATATTTTTTCGGGTAAAGTATATGCGTTAGTTGGTATTTTTATGCTGTTTAAAGTAACTTTTTCATTAATTTCATATATTGTAAATCCAGATGAATTTGTAGATAAAAATAAAGGCTTTTCTAAATTAATAGTTAATATAATTACTTCATTATTATTACTAGTTGTATTTCCTTTTATTTATGATGAAGCTATGAATATACAAAAGATAGTTTTAGATGAAAACATTATTGGGAAAATATTTACAAGTAGTACTTATACACTTACAAGTTCTGTAGATGGTGATTTTATGGCCCAAGAAACTTTTACGGCTTTTTATCACCCTAATAATGAATATAATTATAGTTTAAATATATATGAAATATTTGATACTGATGTAAATGCTAAAACAAATGGTGATTATGATATGTATTACTTACCAGTTGTATCTACTATAGTAGGTGTTATATTGGTATTAGTATTAATAAGTTTTTGTTTTGATATAGCTGTTCGTAGTATAAAATTGGATTTCTTAAATATGTTTGCTCCAATTCCTATAATTGCTAGAATAGATCCTAAAAAAGGTAATGAAACTTTTAATCATTGGATGAAAATGTTTACAAGTACATATTTAGATTTATTTGGTAGATTAATAGCTATTTATTTTGCAATATTTATAATTGGACAAATTCCAAATATGAATATTTCGTCAACAGATGGCTCTGAAGTCGGTTTGTTTGTAAAAGTATTTATTATAATGGGTGTATTGTTATTTGCAAAACAATTACCTAAATTAGTAGAAGATTTATTAGGAATAAAATTAGCCGGAAATTTCCAATTAAATCCATTAAGAAAGATGTCCGAAGTACCATTAGTTGGAAGACCATTGGCTGCCAGTACACAATTTGTTGGAAGAACTGCATCTAATATACTTGGTGCAGGTGCACACATGGGTGGTCAATTTGTAAAAAATAAAATGGCTGAAACTAGTATCGGGCAAAAGGCGACTGATTTAAAAAATAAATTAAATTCTTATAAACAAAAAGGAAAAGAATTTTATGATAAAGCAAATTTAGCAACTGGTGGTCATCTAGGGAATATTGCTTCAGATTTTGATAGTACAATTGGTGCTTTTGGTAGAAGCATAGCTGATGATCTTGGCTTACTTGAAAAGAAGGAGAGATTTTTATCTAATAAAGAATCAGAAATTCTATCTGATCAAGCATCAGGAAAAGAGATAATTCAAAGAAATAAAACAATGGCTGCAGCTAATGATGCCGTATTAGAAAGAGCAAAAAAGAAGGTATCAGAGTCAGTTCAATACGCAAAAAGAAAAGCAGACGTTGATAGATTAAGAACAATTGCAGAAAATCAAACTTCTATGATTAAAGATTTAGAGTCTCAAAGTGTACAAGCTCAGCAATCATATAATGATTACTTATCAGAATATAACAACACGACAGATGTAGCAGAAAGAGCAAATTTGAGTCAAAAAATTAATGAAGCACAAGCAACGATTAATAGAATTGGAGCTGAATTATCTAATGCTCAGATACAGTCTCAATTAAAATATAATGAAATGGCTGCTGCAGAAAGTGAATTTAATAAGTGGGCAAATAAAACAGGGGTATTTGAATATGTTGATAAAATTGGTGATTTTACAACACGTGGAGATGATGCAGTTTTAGATGGACTTATAAATAAACGTGACGAAACAGCTAAGTCATTAAGTAATTCTGATCATGACTATGTTAGTCAATTTATTGGCAAAAGTGCATCAGTTACAGATGACAACGCTGGAATTCTTAAAGGTGAAAATACCAATATTGAAGCTCAATTTGTTAAACAAGAACAAGAATTATATGAAATTAAAGAACAAAAACGTCAATTACAAGAAGCTAGAAGATCTGTTGGAGATTATAGAAAATTTGGTGGACCTAAACCAAAACATTAGAATAAAAAGGGTGTGATACTATGAATAATTATTTAATTCCTGCAAATACAAAAAGGTCAATGTTAATATTTGGTTTATTTACTAAATTTGATTTAATTTTATTTGGTAGTGGAATAGGAGTTACATTATTAACTTTAATGTTAATTCCAGAAGGAAATTTTACGATAGCTATTATATCGTTGTTACCTGCATTGATAACTGGATTTTTAGTAATCCCTATTCCTAACTATCACAATACTTTGACTTTTTTAAAATCTTTAATATCATTTTTTATGAATCAAAGAAAGTTTAAATGGGAAGGTTGGTGTTATAAGGATGAAAACACAAAAAAATAGATATACTGGTGATGATATTCCAGTAAAAGAAATTAAAAATGGTTCTATCGTACTTACTAATAATCAAAAAGTAACTGGGGTTAAAATAATGCCTAGAAATATTTTTATACTTGATCAAATGACTCAAGATTCTATAATCTATAGCATGAGAAATGTTTATAATTTAATAGATTATGAGTTTTGGATAATAGCTGCTGATAGACCAGTTGATATAAATGGATATTTAGCTTCATTAGAGCTTTTATATAACAATGTAACTAATCAAGCAAAAAGAAAATTAATAATGGACGATATAAATAAGGCTAATATGTTTATGAGTAATAATGTTGTTGATACTGAATATTATTTATTATTTAAAGAAAAATCTGATGACTTAATACAAAAAAGAATAAGAAATTTGATAAATTCATTTGCAGGTGCAGGTCTTATTGCATCGCAGACTACTAATGAAGATTTAAGAACTATATTAGATAATTTCTTAAATGGTGGAGTTACTACTACGTTTGGGACGGTGATTGGATAATGGATATTAGAAGTCAAATTGCTCCTAAAGGTTTGGAGTTTAGATCAAGTGATTTTATAATAAGCGACAAGTATGCAACAATATTAACTGTTGTAAGTTATCCTAAATTTATATCGCCTGGATATTTAGCTAATTTAACTAGTATGTCTGGTGTTAAGGTTGTAATAAAACATATACCTCTTCCATTTTCTGTAATTCAGAAAATGATTAATAAAGAAATTGCAGATTTAAAAACTAGATATCAAGAAGAATATGATAAGACTATTCAAGAAAGAATTAGACAAGATTATGAATCTTTAGAGTATTTTATTCAACAATTAGTTAGTAGTCAATCAAAAATATATGATTTTCAAATGCATGTTATGATAACAGCTAATTCTGCTGATGAATTAATAAGTAAAAAAATGCAAGTAAAAAGTTACATGGAAGCTATGGAATTAAAAGCTTTTCCTTTAAGGTTTGAACAGGAAAGAGTCTTAAAATCTATTATTCCTATATATCCAAAACAGTCTATAGAAGATAGAATTGGTACACCTATTGCAGCGCCTACTATTGCTGCTATGTATCCATTTATATTTGATAGTATAAAAGATCCTGGTTTGTCTTGCCTACTTGGTGTTGATTTTTCAGGTGGAGTTATATTATTTAATCAATTTTTATATCAAATAAAAAAGGAACACAATAGAAATAACGCTAATATGATTATATTAGGTACTTCTGGTTCTGGTAAGAGTACCGCTGCTAAATTAATATTAAGATCTCACATTAGAAATGATTATCAATTAGTAATAATTGATCCTGAGGGTGAATTTGGCGATATGGCTAAGTTATATGGTGGAGATTTTATAGATTTAGGTAAGGGTGGAGAATTTGGTATGGTTAATCCACTTGAAGTAGTAGTTGATGCTGATGAAGAAGAAATAAGACAAGGACTAGGTTACACTGTTTTAACGCGTACTTTACAAACTATTAAAGCATTTATAAGATATTATGATCCATCTATTGAAGAGGATGTTGTAAATATGTTTAGTGAAATGGTTCAAGAAACATATAGAAGATTTGGAATAGATTTTACTTCAGATTTTTCTAAGTTTACATCTAATGATTATCCTACTTTTAGAGATGTTTATGCAACTATAAGAGGTAAATTGCTTTCTATGCCAGAGAAAACTCATGAAAAAGATATATTAGAAACACTAGAAATAAAAATAAGACCATTAATAAGAGAGTTAAAGTATTATTTTGATGGACATACAACTATTAATCCACAAAGTAATTTTATAGTTTTTAATATAAAAGAACTTATGAATAGTGATAAAAATATAAGAAATGCTTTGTTCTTTAATGTTTTAAAATATGCTTGGAGTTTAACATTAAATCCAAATACTAATACTGTTTTAACTGTAGATGAAGCGCATGTTTTAATGACTGGTAGTAACGTGCTTGGAGCTGATTTTTTAGCTCAAATTCAAAGACGTGCTAGAAAATATAATACAGGTACTATTATAATAACTCAGCAGCCTTCAGATTTTAGTGATCCATCTATAATCGTTCAAGGAAAAGCAATTTTTGATAACTCGAGTTATTATTTAGTAATGGGATTAAAAAAACAAGCTGTAGAAGATTTATCTAAGTTAATAGATTTAAATGATAATGAAAAAGAAAGTATAAAAAAATACAATCAGGGTGAAGCTTTATTTGTATGTGGTAATAGAAGAATGAGAATTAATATTATTGCTACTGAACAAGAACTTGATTCATTTGGTTCAGGTGGTGGATTATAGAATTTAGGTGGTGATTTAAATGGACGATAAAAAAGATAAAGTTGCTAAGGCTATGGCATCCTCTTTGGGAGGACCTATGGCTGGTAAGGCTTATGATGCGTTAAAAAATACAAATTTAGGTAAAAATACTTTATCAAATTCAGGTAAAATACCTGGGTTATCGTCTTCACCTTTAAATTCAATTAGAAAAAATAATGGCTTCAATAATCATGATAATTTAAATAATAAAAATAATAATAAATTTCAAAATTTAAGTAGAAACTCAAATTTTGGAATGGGGACATTTACTTCTATAGGTGCTGCTAATGAATTAAATGAGTCTTCAGAAAACGAGGAATTAGATTCATATGATAGCTCTATAGAAACCACTGATTCTGGTGGTAAGGGCGAAATTTTACCTAAAGAAGTGAAGAGGAAAATATTAAAATTTTCTATACCACCATTATTAGGTTGCTTTGGATTTATAGTTGCGATAGTGCTTATTGCTTCTGTTATAATATTACCTCTTTTAGCAATTGGTGATACTATAAAAAATGGTGTTAACAATGTTAAAGAATTTTTTGCTAGTAGTTTTAACTTTTTTACACGTGGTACATTTTGTTCATCAGATGTATCATGCGAACAAAAAGAACGTGATAATTTTTATGATGCTGTAATTGATAAATATGATTACTATTATGAAAATTATAATGTAAAATTAAATACTGATTTATTAATAGCAACTTTGACTTATTATGATCCTATGAATGTTGATTACAATACTGAAGAGATTCCAGATACTTCTAGTATGGTAAATTTTAAAAAAGCAAAAGGTCAATTAAATAATTTAATAGATAATTTATTAGTAAAATCTAAAATGTGTATATCATCTTCCGGTACTATTGTTAATAAATTAGATAGTGGCGATTGTCCTAAAAAAAATACAGAAATTGTTGAAGGCGTTGAAACTACTTATAATGTTACTGAAAAAATCAGTTATGCAGAAGATACAAATAAATATAAGGATTATCTATTAAATTCGTTTGTAAGAAAGTATTTTTTTGATAATAGAAATGATGAAGAAACTAATAAAAAGGTAATTCAGGTTGTTGACGAAATATTTTCAAGAGCAGAATTTGCATCTTACTTAAATGGTAGTGCAAATACATCAAATAGTATAGTTGCTAATAATGTAAGCGTTAGTATATATTCTGCTGATAATGTTTTATTAGAACAAGTTAGCTTATTTGAATATTTACAAGGAGTATTATATTATGAAGGATTTGCTACAAATAGATCTTTAGAATTTTTAAAAATGCAGGCTATAATTGCAAAAAATTATTTATATAGTATAAATAATGCTTCTATAGATTCTGTTCCGACTTCGTTAAGAGTAATTAATTCAAGACAAAATCAAGTATATTGTAATGTAAAAGAGGGATGCCATAATATGTATGATGCATCTGATGAAGAACATAATACTATTGCAACCGGTGCAGGTAGTGGTGGATATCAACCTATTACAAATGAGGAGTTATTAGAAAAAATTAATACCGCTATTGATTCTACATTTTCAGAATTTATAGTTAATAATAATAAATTTGTATTCACTCAATACCGTTCTGATTGTAGTGTAAAAGGTCTAGTTTGTAATTCAAATTCTAATATATTAGATCAAAAAGTTGCTAATACAATGATAGAAAGTGGTAGTTCGTATAAAGATGTTTTAACATATTATTATAATGGTAGTATTGAAACAGTATCACTATCTATAGGTTATCCGCTTGATTTAAAATATACTACTGTAACTTCACAATTTAGTTGGAGAATTGATCCTGTCACTTTAAGTAGGTGTACTAGTCATAATGGACTTGATATAGCTGCTGATGGAGATGCTAATATATATTCAATTGCTGATGGAGTGATTGTTAAAAATGAATATAATGAAGTCTATGGAAATCATATAGTAATTGGTCATGGGGCATATAATAGTGATGCAAATACTTATGAATTTTATTCATTATATGCTCATCAAATTAGACTTTCTAAATTAGTAAGTGTTGGAGATAAAGTTAAAGCTGGTCAAAAAATTGGTAATGTAGGATCAACTGGATATTCAACTGGAAACCATTTACATATTGAAATATATAAAATTATAGATAACAGCATTCAAAGAGAAGATCCAGAAACATATTTTAGTAATATAGAACTTAAAGGATTAGCTGGTTCTAAGCGTTATCCTAGTAAGCAAGCATGTTTAAGTGCTTTAGGTAAATAACTACTTTTTATAGTAGTTTTTTAATTGATATAAAATAAATTTTATAGTATAATTATATTAGTCGAGGGTTGATTATATGAAGAAAATTTTACCATTTTTTTTAATATTATTAGTATCAGGGTGTTCATTAAAATATGATTTAACTATAACAGATAAAAAAGAAGTAAAAGAAAAATTTTATTTGGGTGTAGTAAATGAAGAAGTAGCTAGTTATAATTATTCTATTGATGAATATTTAGATCATTATAAATATATTTATTCAACGTCTGATAATTTTAAAGATTATAATATTAAAACAAAGAAATCTAATCCACAGTCTTATTTTATAGTAAATAGAAATTATAAATCAATTGATGATTATATAAAATCTAATTCTTTTTTATCTATGTTTGATTCTGCTACTATAGAGTCTACTGATAAATATTATGAGTTTAAATCAGGAAAAAACATATATCTATCTAATTTAAATAATGATAGGTTATTATCTGAAACTGATAAATATGATAGTGTATCTATTAGTATTAAATTTTATAATGAAGTTGTTAATAGTAATGCTGACGAAGTAGATAAAAAAAATAACATATATACATGGTATATAAATGATAATACTACTAAAGATTTTATTTATTTTAAAACAAGTAAAAAAGTTAAATATTTAGTTAAAATAAAAGATATTATTATGGATAATATACTTTCTATTACAATAATTTCTTCTATTGTAATTATATTATTAATTTCTATAGGATATATTGTATTTAAAAGTAAAAAAAACAATGAAATTTAATAGATAATGTGATATACTTATATTGTATTAAAAGAGGGTGAATGTATGAAATTAAAATTTAGAGCTAGTGCTAAAGATTATTTGATTTTTGCAATATTTTGTGTAGTACTTTTATATTTAGTAAGTATTGCTGTATTAAATATATCTTCATTTGCATCGGATATGTCTTTCCATGGATTTAATCCACTTCCAGCATTTACAGGTGAATATATACTACCTACACTAATTGGATTTGCCTTTGCACTTGCTTTTATAATTACTAGTGTTTCTTCTTATTTTTTTGAAAGAGAAAAAGGAATTGGTGTAACTACTAAACCAAAACAAGAAAAAGGATATTCTAGATGGGAAACAGAAAAAGAATTTAAGAATTTAAAAGATATTCATAAAGTTTTACCAGAAGCTGATACTAGTGAATATGCAGGTATTCCATTAATTAATAATGGAAAAGAAATCTGGGTAGATTCAGGTGAGTATCACAATTTAATAATAGGTGCCACAGGAAGTGGTAAGACTCAAACTATGGTTCAACCTATGGTAAGAATACTTGCTAAAAAAGGTGAATCAATGATTATAACCGATCCTAAGGGTGAGATATATGAAAATAATGCAGAAATGTTAAGAAAAAAAGGTTATAATATAGTTTTATTAAATTTCCGTGATCCTCAAAAAGGTAGTGCATGGAATCCACTTTCATTACCTTATACTTTATATAAAAATAATAATAAAGATAAGGCTAATGAATTATTAGATGACCTTGCTATGAATATTTTGTATGATGATAAGGCTCAATCACAAGATCCATTCTGGGAAAAAACTTCTGCTGATTATTTTACAGGACTAGCTTTAGGATTATTTGAAGATGCTAAAGAAGAAGAAATAAATTTAAATACTATAAATTTAATGACAACTGTTGGTGAAGAAAAATGTGGACCAAATACATATATAAAGGAATATTATAATTTTAAAGATAAATCTTCTCCAGCATATATAAATGTTTCTTCTACAATAATGGCTCCTAATGATACAAAAAGTAGTATTTTATCAGTATTTAAACAAAAAATAAAATTATTTTCATCACGTGAAAATTTATCTGAAATGCTTTCACATAATGATTTTGATATGAAGGATATTGGTAGAAAAAAAACTGCTGTATTCTTAGTTATTCAAGATGAAAAGAAAACTTATCATTCTTTAGTTACAATCTTTATTAAACAATGTTATGAAACATTAATTGATGTAGCTCAAGAAAATGGTGGAAAACTTCCTTATAAAACAAATTTTATACTAGATGAATTTGCTAATATGCCACCTTTAAAAGATGTTACTACAATGGTTACTGCTGCTCGTTCTAGAAATATAAGATTTACTTTTATTATTCAAAATTTTGCTCAATTATACCAAGTATACGGAAAAGAAAATGGAGAAACAATAAAAGGAAACTGTGGTAATATAATTTATTTAATAAGTAGTGAACTTGCATCACTAGAAGAAATTAGTAAATTATGCGGAGAAGTAAAATCAAAAGAAAAAGATAAGACCGCTTCAACACCACTTATTACAGTTTCTGATTTACAAAGATTACCTGAAAATACAATCATTGTATTAAGAATTAGAACTATGCCTTTTAAAACCAAAGTTGTACCTGATTGGAAAATTCAAAAAGAAGGAAAATGGGGTAAATCTTATCCTAAAGCAACTTATCCGGAACGTGAAAAACAAGAAATCAAATTATTTGATTTAAAAGGATTTGTTGATAAAAAACGTGAAGAGAAAATTAATAAAATGACTGAAGAATTTTCTTCGTCTAGAAAATCTATGATGCCATTTAATCCTTCTATGCCAATTCCTGATTTTAAATCAAAAGCAACTGGTTCAGATTTCAAACCAGAACTTAATATAGATGATTTAATTAAGAGAATAGATAGTAAAATAGCTGAATTAGAAAAAGAAGAAGAGGAAGAAAGAAAAAAATCTATGTCTTCTAATGAAAGTAATATTAAAACAGAGGAATCTAAAAAAGAAGAAAAAAATATAGATATTAAAAACAATAAGCCAGTATCCGATGTTACAGATGATCAATTCTTTGATGACTTCTTCTATGATGAAGATTAAAAAACTTAAGTTTTAAGTTTTTTTAGTTTTTAGTCCTTTATAAAATAAAGTTAAATTCATATAATTTAATAGGGTGGTTATATGATTAGTAGTATTTCCGTAGATGAACTACTAAATAAAAATAATATTAATATAATTGATATAAGAAGTGTAGAAAAGTTTAATGATAACCATATACCTAATTCAAAAAATATACCTATGCAATTACTTTTATCTAACCCTTTAAAATATTTAAATTACAATGATATTTATTATATATATTGTCAAAAAGGTATAAATAGTAGAAATGTATGTTCAAGGCTGATACTTAGAGGATTTAAAGTTGTAAATGTAATAGGTGGATATGAGGCTTGGTTATTGAGAAAATAGTGATTATTTCACTATTTTTCTTTATTTTATGTTATAATTATTATGGTGAATAGTATGGAATATATAATAATAGTTTTATTAATTATAATATTGATAGTTTCTATAATTTCATTATCTAAAAATATTAATGAATCAAATATAACTGAAAGATTAGGAAAATTAGAAACTAGCGTTGTAAAGGAAGTTTCTGATTTTAAAACTTCATTTTCTAAAGATTTAACTTTAGATTTTGAAAGATTAAATGATAAATTGGATAATAAGTTAAATATGATAAATAATAAAGTTAATGAAAGATTAGATGAAAATTTTGAAAAAACAAATAAAACATTTACAAATGTATTAGAACGTCTTTCTAAAATAGATGAAGCACAGAAAAAAATCGATAATTTATCTTGTGATATTGTATCATTACAAAGTATATTAACTGATAAAAAAACAAGAGGAATTTTTGGAGAAGTAAATTTAAAACATATTATGAGTAATGTGTTTGGTGAAAATGATAAAATATATAAAATGCAGTATAAATTCAATAATGATACTATTGCAGATTGTGTTTTATTTGCACCAGAGCCACTTGGTGTTATAGCAATTGATTCAAAATTTCCACTAGAAAATTATCAAAATATGGTGGATAAATCAAAAGATAATATAACTCGTGAACAATATACTAAAATGTTTAGAATAGATATGAAAAAACATATAGATGCAATATCTAGTAAATATATAATAAATGGAGTAACATCAGATCAAGCTATTTTATTTTTACCAGCAGAGGCAATATTTGCAGAGATTAATGCATATCATACTGATATTATAGAGTATGCTTATAAAAAAAGAGTTTGGATAACAAGTCCTACTACTTTAATTAGCACATTAACAACAATTGAGGTTATATTGAAAAATATAGAACGTGATAAATATACATCTGTAATACATAATGAATTAAGATTATTAAGTGATGAATTTAATAGATATAAAGAAAGATGGGATAAACTATATAAAAGTATAGAAACTGTTTCTAAAGATGTTAAAGATATACATGTTACTACTGATAAAATAACAAAAAGATTTAATTCAATAAATCAGGTTGAAATGGAGAAAATACAAATTGAAGAAGATTAATCATATATTAGCAATTTTTTTAAGTATCATTACGCTTATTTGTTTTATAAAATATAAAGAAATAACTATTTTATTATTTTTACCCTATATAGCCTTACCTTTTATTTTTAAACTTAAGGATAAATATACTATCATATATTTAGTATTTGGATTTATAGGATTATTTAATGGATTTTTATTACATTTTTATAAGATAATATCTTGGTATGATACATTTACACATTTTGTTTGGGGAATAGTAGCTGGTATATTAAGTTTATTTTATCTAGATATTTTTAAGATTAAGTGCAATATAATATTTAAAATATTATTTATAATTATATTTTGCTTAGGATTGTCGGCATTTTGGGAAATTTTTGAATTTACAGTTGACAGCATAATAGATTCTGATATGCAAAGAAGAGCAACTGGAGTATTTGATACAATGAAAGATATAATAGCAGGACTGTTTGGTTCAATTTCATTTGCAGTATCATATTTATTTAAATATAAAATTAGTAATTAAGGAGGATTTTATGGAAGAAAAAATTTTAGAATTATTAAAAAAATCTGATAAAGCATTATCAGTTAATGAAATAAATGATTTATTAGGATATAAAACAGTAGACGAATTAAAAGAATTACTTAAAACATTAAATGAAATGGAAGATAATTTAAAATTATATAGAACAAAGAAAAATAATTATTTATTATTTAATAACTCACATTTAAAAATAGGAGATTTTATAGCTAATAAAAAAGGTTTTGGATTTGTTGATATAGAAGGTGATCAAGATGTTTTTATAGCACCTACTAATATAAATGGAGCAATTCATGGAGATAAAGTAATTGTAGAAATAACATCACCTAAAGGAATAGATTTAGAAGGTAGAATTTTAAAAATAGTAGATCGTAAGTTTAAACAAATGGTAGGAGAAGTTTATTATAGAAATAACATGCCTTATTTAAAACTTGATGATGAAAGAGTTAAACTAAATATTGAAATAGATAAAAATAAAACTATGAATGCTATGCCAGGACACAAAGTATTAGTTAAAATTACAAATAAAGTTAAGGATAATACTTATAGGGCTGAAGTTATTAAAATTTTAGGACATGTAAATGATCCTGGGGTTGATATATTATCGATTACTTATGAAATGGGTGTTCCATATGAATTTAGTGAAGAAGTTATAAAACAATTAGATGATATACCATTTGAAGTGAGAAAAGAAGATTTAAAAAATAGAACTGATTTAACTGATGAAGTAATATTTACTATAGATGGCGATGATACTAAGGATATAGATGATGCTATATCAATTGAAAAAAAAGGTAAAAACTATATTTTAGGAGTACATATAGCTGATGTTTCTTATTATGTAAGACCAAATACACCACTTGATAATGATGCTTATGAAAGAGGAACAAGTGTTTATTTAGCTGATAGAGTAATACCTATGTTACCACATAAATTATCGAATGGAATATGTTCATTAAACCCAAATGTAGAACGTTTAGCTATTTCATGTATCATGGAAATAGATGAAAATGGTAATGTTGTAGATTATGATATAAAACAAACTATAATTAAATCTAGAATTCAAATGACTTATAAAAAAGTAAATAAAATATTAGAAGAAAATATAGTTCCAGAAGGCTATGAAGAATTTGTTGATAAATTAAAATTAATGGAAGAATTATCTCATATTTTAAGAAAAAACAAAGAAAGAAGAGGCTATATTGATTTTGATATAGATGAAGCTAAAATAATAGTAGATGAAAAAGGAAAAGCAATAGATGTTAAGTTAAGAGATAGAAACACTGGAGAAATGATGATTGAAGATTTTATGATTGCAGCAAATGAAACAGTTGCAACTCATATATATTTTATGGATTTACCATTTATATATCGTGTTCATGGGGAACCAAGTGAAGAAAAAATAACTACATTTATGAGATTTTTAAATATATTAGGTTATAAAATAAAAGCTGATACATCTAAATTAACGCCAAAATTAATGCAAGATATTTTAAAACAATTAAAAGATAAAAAAGAATTTCATCTTTTATCATCTCTTTTATTAAGAAGTATGCAAAAAGCTATTTATGATTATACTAATATAGGACACTTTGGTATTGCAAGTAAGTGTTATACTCACTTTACATCTCCAATTCGTAGATATCCAGATACTACAGTTCATAGACTACTTAGAACATATTTGTTTGATAATAAATTAGATAATGATACTATTAAATACTATGAAAACACTTTACCAGAGGTTGCTAAACACACATCTATGTGTGAACGTAGAAGTATAGAATGTGAAAGAGCAGTAGATGATATGAAAAAAGCTGAATATATGATGGATCATATAGGCGAAGAATTTAGTGGTATTATCTCATCAGTTATGAATTTTGGCATGTTTGTTGAATTACCTAATTTAATTGAAGGTTTAGTTAGAATAGATACATTATCTGATGATTATTATACGTATGATGAAAATTCATTTGCAATTATCGGTAGAAAAAATAAAAGAGGTTATCGCTTAGGTGATGAAGTTAAAGTAAAAGTAGTAGCTAGCAATAAGTTAAAAAGAACAATTGATTTTGAAATAGTAAAGGAATTTAAAGATGGAAATACTAAACAGGAAAGCTAATTTTGATTATGAAATAATAGATACTTATGAATCTGGTATAGTTTTAACTGGAACTGAAATTAAATCTATAAGACTAGGTAAAGCTAATTTGAAAGATAGTTATGCCATTATTAAAAATAATGAAATATTTTTACTTAATATGCATATAAGTAGTTATGAACAAGGTAATAGATTTAATCATGAAGAAACTAGAACTAGAAAACTTCTTTTACATAAAAAAGAAATACTAAAATTAAGAGATAAATTAGAACTTGACGGTTTAACACTCATACCACTTAAATTATATTTTAAAAATGGCAAGGCTAAAATATTAATAGGTTTAGCTCGAGGTAAAAAGAATTATGATAAAAGGGAATCTATTAAGAAAAAAGATATGGATAGACAAGTTTTAAGAGATTTAAAAGGTGTATAATGGATATAAAAAGAGTAGATTTAAGTTTAAAAAATATAGAAGCATTAGAATGTTTAAGATATGATGCCTATAAAATGAATTCATTAGAAATTCCTTATTTAGAAACTTTTTATGCAAATGAAATGAAAAAAGGTAAATATGTAGTGTATGCTTGTTATATTAACTTAGAATTAGTGGCAGCTTGTTATGTATCTAATGCACATAAATTGTATATAGAGCAGATATTCGTTAAAGAAAAATATCAATCTATGGGAATTGGTAAAACATTACTTCAGTATGTATTGAGTAATAAAAAAGAAATAGAAGAGTATTTTAATGAAGAATATGATTATAGTTATTTAAGTCCTAAATCTAATTCATACAATAAATATTATGAAGATTTAGGCTTTAGGGAAGTTGATAGTATGTATATGAAAAAAAGATTGTAATTAATTTATAGTGAATCTGATTGATTTTAGTTAGATTATATGCTATAATTTCCTTACTTGGGGTCGCAATAGTTTCGACAGAAATGATTTTTTATAAAATGCAAGCCGTAAGATATACGATACATTCAAAAAAATAAAATAACTGGAAACAGAAATCAATTAGCTTTCGCTTAATAATTTAGAAGGCTGCTTTATTACTTTTTTACCTGCGGGAAGTAAATAAGGCTCGATTAGTAGGTTATATTATATATTTTGATTTATGATATATAAAGAATTTTGATAAATCCAACTAAATAAAATTTTGATAATTTATTATTATTTAGGACAACAACAAATTATATAAACTTGTAGACTTTTATAAAATACATTTTTGGACAGGGGTGCAATTCCCCTCGACTCCACCATTAGAAAATTTGTTCAAGTTATTTGAACTTTAATATAAATAAAAAGGACTTGTCAAGAGTTCTTTTTAGTATGTAGACAAGAAAATAATAAAAAAGGAAAATACTTAACTTTGCGTTGTTGAGTACTATTTTTTTATACATAGAATCATTAAAGAGACTATAAAAAATGATAATTAGTATTAGAAACGAGATTAGTAAATCTTTTTTCTTCATAATATCAAGCCTCCTTCTATAAGAAGTGGGCAAGTACTCAACAGTTAGTATTTCCTATAATTGATTATATTATTTGTATAATGCAAAAACAAGCGGCAGATGAATTTTTTCTTATCTAGTAATTTTTAATAGTTATGTAAATATCTAGGCGATATTTTTAGTAAGAAAATAATAAAAAATTTATATATTATGATATAATCATAATAGTTATAGTTTTGAAATAATTGTTATATTTTTTTGAAAAATTTAATTTATTATTAAAATAGTACTATTAAAAAATATTAATTTATGAAAAAAATAATTTAAGGATTTTAGTAAGAATTTATTTAGTTATGTTTCTAATTTTGGGAGTGATTTTGTGAATAAAAGATTTTCAGCTGTTGCTTCATCAGTTTTTAATTCATTTTGTGATTTTAATTTGGATGTTGCAATAAATGAATATAATATGTATAAAGTATTATTATATTCTAGTATAATATCATTTTTGATTCAAATTATATACTCATTTTTTTCTGGTATAAGTATTACAATTTCTTCTATACCTGTTATACTTGTTTATGGATTAATTATATTGCTAGGGTATATGTGTTATGTAAAATCTTTAAAATGCCTACCTATTGGATTAATAGCACTTCTTGAAAATTCGGATTTATTTATAGTTTTAATTATAGATATATTTTTAGGTAATATTAAATTATCACTTAAATTTATCATACTATTCATATTATTTGTATTTTCAGTTTTTTGGTTTACTATTGAGACTAATAACATTGAGAAAAATGAAATGAAAAAAATTAAATATATAGGTTTTGTATTTATTTTTCTATCTATTTTATTTTATGCAGTTGAGCCATATATTATAAAATATGCTATGAAATTAGGTGCTAATGAAGTTGCAATCAATTTTGGATACAGTTTTTTGGCAATTCCGTTTTTCTTTTTTAAATGTAAAAAAGATGATAATTTAAAAAGTGATGATAAAAGATTTATAAATTTAATGTTTATTATAGGATTTTGTGAAGCATTTTATTATATACTTGGAACTATAGGATATATGTACGAGTCTGCTGTGATTGTTAACATTATAGGTGAACTTAGAGTATTTCTATTAGTTATATTGTCAGTAATATTTAAACTAGATAAAATGAATTTAAAAAAGTTTATTGCAACTATACTTGGAATTATATCAATAACTCTAATATACTTTATTTAAAATTCTATATTTAATTTTTCATATTTAATGTTTATAATAGTTTCTCCATAATAATATGGAGCAATTTGGTAATAATTAAATAGTATTTTTAAACCATTTTCAGTTAATACAAAATTTTTAAAGTTTTCTTTATTTGGTAGGGTCCCTTCGTACATCATATCTTTATTATAATTTATCTGAAATTTTTTATCACTAGATAATATATTTCTAGATTCTTTAGATAGACTATTTAGTATATTTTTATTTAAATCAATTAAAGAGTCAATATTAATGAACTTATTATTTAGAGTATCATAGTTAATTGTAGTTATGAAATGATTTGGATGAGCTCCACCAGTAAACATTTCTATATTAAATACAAATGAAATATAGTTTTTATAAGTATATTCATCATAATTTATATATAATGTGTAATATAGATTTTCTTGTATTTTATATTCATTAATAGCATCTTTAAATTCTTTAATGTATGTATCTATAATATTATTTATTTCTTTATCAAGTAAATCATAATTTGTTATAGGAAAGTATATATTAATTTTATTTTTATGCTCATCATCTATAGTGTTTATTTTACTTACACTATAATATATATTTTTATTGTTTTCATAATTTTTATAGTTAAATATGTATAAACTTAAAAGTATTATAGATACTAAAAGTATAATATATTTTTTAATAATAATCACCAATACATCATATGAAAACTAATATTTATTTTTGACAAAACAAGTAATATAATGATATAATTAGGTAACTTAAGAGGTGATATGATGAAAATTAATTCAGTTTCATTAGCTGTTACAGCAGTAAGAAGAAGTCAATATCCAACTGATGAAAAACCTGAATTTTTATTAGTTGGTAGATCAAATGTAGGTAAAAGTAGTTTTATTAATACAATAATAAATAGAAAAAATTTTGCTCGTACATCAGCTACTCCAGGTAAAACACAAACTATCAATTTTTATTTGGTAAATGATGAATTTTATTTAGTTGATGCACCAGGATATGGGTATGCTAAAGTAAATAAAGATAAACAAAAAAAGTTTGGTCTTATGATGGAAGATTATTTAACTAATAGAAAGAATTTGAAACAAGTATTTATGTTAGTCGACTTTAGACATAGATTATCTAATGATGACATTATGATGTATAATTTTTTAAAATACTATAAATTACCTGTTACAATAGTTGCTACTAAAGTAGATAAAATAGGTATAACAAAGCATCAACAACAAAGAAATTTATTATTAAATGATTTAAATTTAGTAGTTGGTGATGAATTTGTAATGTTTAGTAATATTACAAAAATAGGTAAGGATGAAGTACAACAAAAAATAGAAAGAACGATTTAATAATCACTTTTAAATATTATTCATAGACTATTATAGGTGGTTTATGAAAACTATTGTAAGTGACGATAGAATAATCGTTTATTTAAATAATAATACTTATTATAATCTAGATAATTTAGATTTAGATTCATTTTTTATGGATATTATTTCTAAAATACAAGATGATTATGAAGAATATTTATATAATTCTGTTAATGTTTATAAAGATATTAATTATGGCTTGATATTAGAATTTATTAGTGAAGATAACTTTTATTTTGATTTAGTTGATATGAGGGCTAATATATTTAAAATAGATTATTTTCTTTACAAAATAGATTATTTATATTTAGATGAAGAAATTTTAAAAAATTGTGATTTATATAAAAATGGTAGTAATATTTATCTAAAAATAAAAAATGATATTAATTATAAAAAATATATAGAATTACTTGAAATAAGTGATATAATATACGGCGAAAGTGTGTTGGAAGTTTTAAAACATAGTAAGAAGGTGGATTATGAAAAAGAAAGTTGTGGCATTAGTAGGACGACCTAACGTAGGTAAGTCAACTCTTTTTAATAAATTAGTAGGAAGTAAAGTAGCTATTATAGAAGATACTCCAGGTATTACTCGCGATAGAATATATAAAACAGTATCTTTTAATGATTGTTCATTTTTACTTATAGATACTGGTGGAATAGATATTGGTAATGATAAATTTAATGATGAAATAAAAGTTCAAGCTTCTATTGCTATAGATGAAGCTGATGTAATAGTTTTTGTAGTAGATGGAAAAGAAGGATTAACTACTAATGATTTTGTAGTTAGGGATATGCTTTTAAAATCAAATAAAGAGGTAATAGTTGCTATAAATAAAATTGATAGTAAATTAGCTCGTGATAACATGTATGACTTTTATGAATTAGGTTTTGATAATTATATTAATATAAGTGCTGAACAAAATGATGGAATATATGAATTATTAGAAAATATTACTAAGAATTTTAATCCAGGTGAAGAAAAAGAGGATGATTCTATTAAATTTAGTATAATAGGACGACCTAACGTAGGTAAAAGTAGTTTAGTAAATGCTTTACTAAATGAAGAACGTGTAATAGTAAGTGATATATCAGGAACTACTAGAGATGCTATAGACACGCCTTTTACATATCATGGACAAAATTTAACTGTTATTGATACAGCTGGTATGAGAAAAAAGGGTAAAGTTTATGAAAGTGTCGAAAAATATAGTTTACTTAGAAGTTTAAAAGCTATAGATAGAAGTGATGTATGTGTTCTTGTGATTTCTGCAGTAGATGGAATAATTGAACATGATAAACATATAGCAGGATATGCTATAGAAGCAGGTAAACCAGTTATAATAACTGTAAATAAATGGGATACTGTAGAATCTAAGGATGAAGAGATGAAAAAATTCATTAAAGATATAAGAGCTAATTTTCAGTTTATGCCTTATGCTCCTATTGTATTTTTATCAGCATTAACTAAAAAAAGAATACATACTTTAATACCAGAAATAATTAAATGTTATGAAAATTCTAATAAAGAGATTCCTACTAATCAAATTAATGATGTAATTAAAGATGCATACATGCTTAATTTACCACCATCATATAAGGGTAAAAGATTAAAAATATACTTTACTTCACAAGTTAGCACTTGTCCTCCAACATTTAATATTCAAGTAAATAGTAAAGGATTAGTTCATTTTTCTTATGAAAGGTACTTAGAAAATAAAATAAGAGAATCATTTGATTTTACTGGTACGCCTATAGTACTTCAATTTAAAAATAAAGGAGAACAAGATGAAAAATAATTATATAACTGGAATACTAGGAGCTATAGTAGGTGGATTAATAGCATCCCTTCCATGGATTATATTTTATGTATATTTAGATATGTTATGGAGCCTACTTGCTATACCTATAGCACTTGGTGCTTTTTATGGCTATAAATTATTTAAAGGTAAGGTAGATAAAAAAATACCAATTATTATATCTGTAATATCTGTATTAGTAATAACACTAGTAACTTTAGTTATTATACCTTTACTTTTATTATTAAAGGAAAATTTAACTGCTAATATAGAAACATTAAAACTTCTATATTCAATTTCTGAATTTAAAACTAATATAATTAAAGACTATATATTTTCACTGTTATTTACTGTTTTAGGTATATATGGTACTATTAAAAATATTAAATCTAGTGTAGAAAACTCTAATGAAAATTCTAATTAGAGTTTTATTTTTGTTTTAAAAATGATATAATTAAAAAGGTGATAGTATGAAATTAATAACATTTGCTGTTCCATGTTATAATTCACAGGATTATATGTCTCATTGCATTGATACCTTACTTAGTGCATCATCAGATATAGAAATAATAATAATAAATGATGGATCAAAAGATGATACAAAAAAAATAGCTGAAGCTTATAAGAAAAAATATCCAGATATTATAAAGGTTATTAATCAAGAAAATGGTGGTCATGGTGAAGGTGTTAACCAAGGTATAAAATATGCTGAAGGGCTATATTTTAAAGTAGTAGACTCTGATGATTGGGTTGATAAAGAATCTTTAATAAAACTAATTGATCAGATTAAAACTATGATTAACGATAAAAATACTGTGGATATGATATTAGTTAATTATGTTTATGAAAAAGAGGGTAATACCAAGGTTATAAATTATAGAAGTGTACTACCTAAAAATAAAGTATTTACATGGAAAGATACTAAAAAATTTAGATTAGATCAAAATATTTTAATGCATTCAGTAGTTTATAAATTAGATGTTTTAAAAAGATGTGGTGTAGTACTACCTAAACATACTTTTTATGTAGATAATATATTTGTATATTATCCACTTCCATATGTAAAAACAATGTATTACATGGATATAGATTTTTATAGATACTTTATAGGACGAAATGATCAATCTGTAAATGAAAAAGTTATGGTAAAAAGAATAGATCAACAAATATTTGTTACAAAAGAAATGACTAAGTACTTTGACCCATACAGCTTTGATGATAAAAAATTATCTAGATATCTAATACATTATTTATCTATGATGTATGCTATATGTTTGATATTATGTGTATTATCAAATAATGATAAATTAAAAAATGAATTATTTGAATATTTAAAAAAGTCTAATTTTAGACTTTATAAAAAGATAAAAAATAATTCTATTGCAACTCTTACAAGATTACCTAAATTTATATTAATACCATCTTATAGATTAGTAAATAAAGTATATAAATTTAATTAAGCTTAGGGAAAGTTATTATTTTACTTTTACTCCTTAATTCTAATACAAGTTTTTCTATAGTATTATAATAACTAATATTTAATAGTCTATTATAAGAAGTGATGTCATCGTATGTTACTTCTTTTAATTTATCAAAATATATCTGATATTTTATATATGTTATCTCATCATTAATTTTTAATACTCTACATACTTCATTAGCATAAAAAATAATACTTCTAAAATTCTCATTTTTTAATTTTTCAAATATAATAATGTCATGTTTAATTACTTCTTTTTTCATATTTATTAGTATATCACCTTTAAAAAAATATTCAAGTGGCAAAAATAATATACTTACATATAATTTATTAGAGGTGTTATATGTTTAATTTTTCTGATAGTTTATTTAATAAAATAGAAAAGAAAACTAATGTTAATAAAGAGACTATTATGTCTTTGGCTGATAAATTACAAAAAAATGATTTAAAAGATGAAAATACTTTAAGAGAGGTTATTAAAAGTTTATCTACTATGACAGGAAGAGAAATTTCTAAGGAAAAAGAAGATAAAATAATAGAAGCTGTAAAAAATGATAAAGTTCCTAAAAATATAGATAAAATGTTTTAATATATTTCGTATTTTGATATAATTTATTTGGTGATATTATGTCTTTAGAACAGATTATATCAAATATGCCTGATAATTTAGATGATTTAGAAAAATCTAGATATATTTATATAGAACTTGGAAAGATACTTGAATTTGATACAACAACTATGTTTAATTCTAATAGTAAATATTATTATAAAAACCATTATTATAAAAATATTAATATAAATAATTGTAGTAATAAAGTAACTTGTACTAATTGGTGTGATATATATATAAAATTATTAAACAAAGTAGGAATAAAAGCTTTAAAACATTCTGAACATAAATCTCATGCTTGGGTAGTAATTGAATTAGATAAAAAAATATATGCAGATGCAACACTTGGAGCAGCTTCAGATTTAGCTCGTATTAAAAGTGGTATAAAGCCAATTAATTTCGCACCATTAGATCCTAATAAAAACGATTACCTAAAATTATCTACTTATGATAAAGACTTTTTTGATAAGATAGATTCAATAGATGAAAAATTGGGATATAAATTGGAACGAGAAAATGCTCATGATGCTTTAATTAATCTAAAAAATGAGGTTTCAAATTTACCTGATACTATAGCTAAAGTTAACTATATTTTCGCACATATAGATTTGAGTGATTTTGGTTTTTATGAAGGTAAAGAATATATTAGATATGTATTTGATCTTGTTGGTATTAATAATGTGATGACATTTAATATGAGTAAAACAGAGCTTAATTTAGATGTTACAATAATAAGATGTTTTGTTATAGAAGGTAATTATTATATATATTATCCAAAAAAAAATATAGAACTTATTAATTTTAATGATTTTAAAAAGTTAGTTAAGGTAGGATTTGGTGTAACTAGTTCTATTATGGTAGATGATGAATTTTTAACTAGGTTTAAGATATACGATTTTTCTAAAAAAGATAAATTAAGATTAAAAAAAGAAAATTTATTTACTGAATATTATAAAGAAGAGTTTAAGTTTTTAAAATAGATGTAATGTCTATTTTTTTTATTATATTTATGCTATAATTTGCTTGGTGGTAGTAAGTTGTATGAATTTGGTTGTAAAAATAATAGATAATATGCCAAGTAATTTAACTGATTTGGAAAAATCTAGGTATATTTATATTGAACTCGGGAAAATATTAGAATTTGATGAAAGTACTATGAGAAATACAGAGAAAAAGCATTATGATTCAAATTATAATAAAAAATATAAAATAACAAAAATGAATAGCATATCTGTAACTTGCAATAATTGGGCAGATATATATGTTGAATTGTTAGAATTAGTTAATATTAAAGCATTTAAAAATGTAAATCCTTTTGGCCATGCAAGTGTAAATATATTATTAGATTCTATTACTATATATGCAGATGCTATAGAAGGATTTTCTATGGATTTATCAAGAATAAAACAAAATAAAAAAACGAGAAATTTTACGTTGATAGAATCTGAAAGTAAAAGTATTAACAAAATAGAATTTGATATATTAGTAGAAAAAGTAGATGAATTGTTGGGATATAGTAAAAAAAGAATTGAAGAAAGTGAAAGACTAGATAACCTAAAACTAGAATTATCTTCTATTAATGATATATTCGATAAAGTTAAGAAAGTATTTTTAAGAGTTAATTTTAGTTGTTATGGTTTTTTTGATGGTAGTGATTATATAAGAAATATATTAACTTATTGTTTAGGTGAGGACATAGGAAATATAAGATTTGCTACATTAAGTAGAACTAATACTGATTTAAATGTTAATTCTTTAAAATGTATAACTGTAATAAGTGAAAGTAAAATAGAATATTATATTTTCGTTCCCCACGTTGGAATAAGATTAGCTAAAAGTGAAGATTTAATAAAATTATCTCAAAT
This sequence comes from uncultured Bacilli bacterium, assembly GCA_934169415.1. Classification (GTDB taxonomy): domain Bacteria; phylum Bacillota_I; class Bacilli_A; order RF39; family UBA660; genus Faecisoma. The sequence continues at coordinate 20,686 of CAKPNP010000003.1, read as the reverse complement.
AGGTTATGGAGTTGAAGGAGATAAAGTTATTATTGGTACAACTTTTATAGAAAAATTTAAATTATATGATAATTCAAAAAAAGATAATATCAGATTAAAAAGAGAACAATTGTATTTAAAAAAATATAAACAAGAAAATGCCAAAGTAATTTAGTTACATTAATAATTGGAGGAAATTTATGAAAAAGTTTTTATTATTATTTTTAGTAGTATTCTTATTAAGCGGATGTTCTAAGTATAAAGAATATGAATTAGTGATTGATACAAATGAATGTCTTAATTGTTATAAAAAAATATATGAATTTAGTGATGGGACAGAAGTTTATAGTTCATGTCCAAAAATAACATATAAAACTAAAAAAACTGAAATTTCGATAAAAGAAGCATTAGATAAGAAATTGCTAACGCTATCTGATTTAGAAAAAGAAGATGGTTTTAAAATATTTAAATCAAAAGAAGATAAAATTTTAAGTTGTGGTAATTGATAGATTTATAGTAATTAGTATAAAAATTTTAATATATTTAATCAGTAGATTAAATAAGAAAGAAAAAACACTTAATTAGTGTTTTTTTGGTATAACTTAAATTTTTAATACATATATTTTTAATGAATTTAAGAAAGTAGGGAAAAAATGGAAAAAATTGAAATAATAAAAAGTATCACCGAAAGAACTGGGGGAGAAATTTATTTAGGTGTAGTAGGAGCTGTTAGAACAGGTAAATCTACTTTTATTAAAAAAGTTATAGAAAATTTAGTTGTTCCAAATATAGAAGATGAGTACGAAAGAAAAAGATGTTTAGATGAAATACCACAATCTGCTCAAGGGAAAACTATAATGACAACTGAACCTAAGTTTGTACCTAGCAATGCAGCTAAAATAAAAATAGATGATTTTTATACTAATGTTAAATTAATTGATTGCGTTGGATATGTTATCCCAGAGGCAAAAGGATATGAGGATGAAAATGGTCCAAGAAGAGTTAAAACACCTTGGTATGATGAAGAAATTCCATTTATAGAAGCAGCTGAAATAGGAACAGAAAAGGTTATTAAAGATCATTCTAGTATAGGTATAGTTGTTACAACAGATGGATCTATTGGAGAAATTAAAAGAGAAAGTTATGTAGAAGCAGAAACTCGTGTTGTAAGTGAATTAAAAGAAATTGGTAAACCATTTATAGTAATATTAAATTCAGTTCATCCAATGCTACCTGAAACTGAAAATTTAGCTGATAATTTAAGGGAAAGTTATGGTGTACCAGTTATTCCTATAAGTGTTGAAAATATGAGTGAAAGAGACATATATTCAATATTAAAAGAGGCATTATATGAATTCCCAGTAGTTGAGGTACGTGTTGAAATGCCAAAATGGATAGCTTGTTTATCATCTACACATTGGTTAAAGAAAGTATATATTGATAAAATTAAAGAAAGTGTAATAGAAGTTTCTAAAATAAAAGATATAGAAAGTGTAACTAGTCATTTTGTTAACTGTGAATATATAAGTAAAGCTTATTTATCTAACGTTGATACATCTACTGGTATTATTACCATAACACTAAATTCTCCTGGTGAATTATATAATCAAGTATTAAAAGAAATAATAGGTGTTGATATAAAAAATAAAGCTGATTTATTATCATTATTCCAAAGTTATAATGAAGCTAAGGTTGAATATGATCAAATAAAAACAGCTTTAAAAATGGTTAAAACAACAGGTTATGGTGTAGCCAGTCCAACACTTTCTGATATGAAATTAGAAACTCCTGAGATTATAAAACAAGGTTCACGTTATGGAGTTAAGTTAAAAGCTGTAGCTCCATCAATACATATGATAAGAGTAGATGTAGAATCAACATTCGAGCCAATTATTGGTAGTGAAATTCAAAGTAAAGAATTAATAGATTTCTTAATGAAAGATTATGATACAAATCCAGCAAGTATTTGGAAGAGTGAGATTTTTGGAAGAAGCTTAGAAGTTATAGTAAAAGAAGGTATACAAGCTAAAATTTCATTAACTCCAGATAATGTAAGATTTAAATTACAACAAACATTATCAAAACTTGTTAATAAGGGTTCAGGAAATTTATTTGCAATAGTATTATAAGCGCTGTTGAAAAATTAATAGTAAATAACATAGAATTAAAATCAAAAACAGTAGATATATTACTTGAAACTGATGATAGTATAGTAAATATCGAAATAAATACAAAATTTTCAAAACTAGAAAAACAAATTTTAAATATTTATTTGCAGTATTATCAAATATAGAAAAAGTAAGTGATATTATATAACATCAAAAAAATATTTAACAAAAAAATGTACTATATAGTACACTTTTTTTATCTTATTTTAATTTTAGTATTTACTGTATTGTTATCTTTATCATATAAATCTAGATATTTTTTAATAGCATCAATGATTAAAGTGTTTTTAGTTAAAACATCATTATATGTGTGTAAACTCTCTTTATATCCGTTAGCTTTTGAGTCGATAATATATTCACTTTTTAGTGAATTATTTTGTAATTCTTTTTCTAAATCTGGTCTTACAGCATTAACTAATATTCCATTATGAAATTTATTTAATGGGTCAAATATAGCTAAACTACCAGTATAACCTTCTATAGCAAATACACTATTTGAATAATTTCTTGAAGCAAAAGATTTATTATATTCATTATTTTTAACATCTAATCCAAAGTAGCCTTTATTAGAATTTTCACTATTTGGGAATATAATTTTACTATATTTTTCTAAGTTTTCACGACCTACTAAACTAGAATTAAACATATATTTAGATAATTTTGCTAAATCTTTACTTGACGTAAATATTCCACTTGATCCAGTTACACCATTTAATATTCTTGCTTTAGGATCAAATGCCATATTAGCAATATTTCCGCATCCTGTAGTTATTCTATCAAGTGTTGGATTATAACAAGTATCATTTAAATTATATGGTTTAAGTATTAAATCTTCTAAAATATTTTCATATTTTAAATTTGTATTATTAACCTTGTTATATGTATTTGTAATTGCAATGGCTATTAAAATACCAAAGATATCTGTATTATTAGATTTACCAGAGTTAAATAAATATGAAGTCTTTAATATTTCTAAGGCTTCTTCATAAGTTTTAGCTTCTTCAATTTTGCCATTAGTTCTAACTTCATCTGACATGCGAGATAAATCTTCAATAGTAAGATTTTTAAATTCACCAAATCCTAACATAGATGAAATATCAGTATCATCACTAAAATATCTCATTTTAATTAATTTATCTTTAAGAATTAATGTATATAGTTTTGTTATACTATCTACATCAAATAAAGTGTTTTCATCGATTTCATATGATTCTGTAGGATCAACTAATCCACTATTTATATATATATTGTATTCATTAGTATCACTTATATAAATGCTACTAGATATACCGCTTAATATATCAATTCCTTTTAGATTTTTACTTGTTAAAAAATCTATAGTAGCTTCTTTAATACTATTTAAAGCTGGAATAATAATTTCAGAAGGTGTTTTGTCTTTAGATTGTATAAGCATATTTATTATTTTACTTCTTATTTCGATAAGTGTTCTCTTATCACTACCATTTTTTAGATAGTTATTTAAAATTTCATCGACTATTTTTTCTAATTTCATAAAATCCTCCTTAATTGGCGCTTATTATACCACATATTTTTTATTTGTCAAATTAAGTTTTTCTTGAAAAATAAAGGCTAAACTGGTATAATTAAATAGGTGATACTCATGGCAAAATATGATGAAAGTTCTATTAAAATACTAGAAGGCCTGGAAGCTGTTAGAAAGCGTCCTGGTATGTATATAGGTTCAACTGATAAAAGAGGTTTACACCATTTAATATGGGAAATAGTTGATAACTCTATAGATGAAGTATTAAATGGATATGGTAAAAAAATAAAAATAATATTACATGCTGATGGATCTGTTTCTGTAAGTGATGAGGGTAGAGGTGTACCAGTTGGTATGCATTCATCTGGTATTTCAACACCAGAAGTTATTTATACAGTTTTACATGCAGGTGGTAAATTTGAAAGTTCAGGTTATAAGGTATCTGGTGGTCTTCATGGTGTTGGAGCATCAGTTGTAAATGCTTTATCTAAATGGATGAATGTAACTATTAGAAGAGATGGTTATACTTATACAATTAAATTTAAAGATGGTGGTAAAGTACTAGAACCATTAACAAAATTAGAAAAAACTAGTAAAACAGGTACAGAAGTAAGGTTTATGCCTGATGATACAATATTTTCAACAACTCAGTTTTCTTTTACAACTGTTTGTGAAAGAATGCAAGAATCAGCATTTTTACTTAAAGGTTTAACTGTTGAAGTAATAGATGAAGAGGATAAAAAACAAGAAGTATTTTGTTATGAAAATGGTCTAGAATCATTTGTTCTTTATTTAAATGATGGTAAAACTGCACTTCATAAGCCACTCCATTTTGAAAGTACTAAAGATGGAGTAAATGTTTCAATAGCACTTCAATATACAGATACATATTCAGAAAATATAATAAGTTTTGTAAATAATGTTAAAACACCAGATGGTGGAACACATGAAGTTGGATTTAAAACAGCTTTAACTCGTGTATTTAATGATTATGCTAAAAATAACGGATATCTAAAAGCTAAAGATAAAAATTTAGAAGGATCAGATACAAGAGAAGGGCTAACTGCAATTATATCTTTACAGATACCTGAAAATTTACTTGAATTTGAAGGTCAAACTAAATCTAAGTTAGGTACTCCTGTTGCTAGAACTATAGTAGATAGTATAGTAAGTGAAAAATTACAATATTTCTTAGAAGAAAATAAAGCAACAGCAACTAGTATATTAGATAAAATAATTAAAAGTAAAACAGTTCGTGAAGCAGCTCGTAAAGCACGTGATGAGGCTAGAAATGGTAAAGGAAAAAATAAAAAAGAACAAGCTTTATCTGGTAAACTAACTCCAGCTCAGGCTAAAAATCCTAATAAAAATGAATTATTCCTAGTAGAGGGAGATTCAGCCGGTGGTTCAGCTAAACAAGGTAGAGATAGAAAATTTCAAGCAATACTTCCATTACGTGGTAAGGTATTAAATTGTGAAAAAACAAAATTAGAAGAAATATTTAAAAATGAAGAAATCAATACTATAATTCATACTATAGGAGCTGGTGTTGGTAGCGATTTTGAGGTAAAAGATTCTAACTATGATAAAGTAATTATAATGACCGATGCCGATGATGATGGAGCTCATATTCAAATTTTATTATTAACTTTCTTTTATAGATATATGAAACCTTTAATAGAAGCAGGAAAACTTTATATAGCAATGCCACCTTTATATAAATTATTTAGTGGTAAAACTTTTTACTATGCATGGACTGATGAGGAAAGAAAAGAAATATTATCTAAATCAAAATTAAAATTAGAAACTCAAAGATATAAAGGTTTAGGAGAAATGAATCCAGAACAATTATGGGAAACAACAATGGATCCAGATAAAAGAAGTTTAGTTAAGGTAAATATTATAGATGCTGCTCTTGCTGAAAAAAGAGTTAGTGTATTAATGGGCGACAATGTAGAGCCAAGAAAAGAATGGATAGAAGAAAATGTTAATTTTACACTAGAAGACAATTATACATAGGAGTAGTTATGGAATTATTATTTTTAAATTCGTTATCTAAAGATGGAAATATGGCTGAAAGTCTTGAACCTGGAGTAGGATTAAAAAATTCAGAACTATTTTTTAATAAAAATAAAATACCTATTGAAAATACAATTTTTATAGATATTTTAGATAATAATATAATAAAAGAATATGACAAGTCTTTAGTAAAAATTAGTGAGTATGGTGTTAGATATATTAGTGCTGATGCATTAATAACTAAAAAAAATAATTTATTCATATATCAAAAATTTGGTGATTGTATTCCATTTACCGTGTATGATACTGAAAATAACACATTAGTTTTTGCCCATTTAGGAGTAGTTAGTGTAATTAATCTATTACATAAGAAAATAATAAAAAAATTAACTACTGAATATAGTTCTAATGTAAAAAATTTAAAATGTTATTTAGGCCCATCTATAAAAAAAGAATCTTATTTAAAAGAAATAAATGATAATAAAATTGTTAACGAATTAGGAAAATACCTAGAAAAAAAGGGTAATAATATGTATTTAGTTGATATGCAGGGGTTTGTTGTAGATAATTTATTAAGTATGGGTATACTTAAAGAAAATATTTATGTAGATCCTTCTGATACAGCAAAAGATCAAAGATATTTTTCACATTACCGTAGTAAAAATGACCCTTCTTTAAAAGAACAACGTTTTATATATGGAGTAATGATTAGTAGAGGTGAAATATGACAGATGTATTAAAAAAAATTCATGATTATTCTCTAGAGGATATAATGGGAGATAGATTTTCTAGATATGCTAGAGAAATAATTCAAAATAGAGCCTTACCTGATGTAAGAGATGGATTAAAACCTGTTCAAAGAAGAATACTTTATATAATGTATGATTCACATAATACTTATGATAAAGCATATAGAAAATCAGCTCGTGCAGTAGGAGATGTAATGGGAAAACTTCACCCACATGGTGATTCTAGTATATATGAAGCAATGGTAAGAATGAGTCAGTGGTGGAAACAAAATGAGACTTATATTGATATGCATGGTAATAATGGTTCACTAGATGGCGATTCTGCTGCAGCAATGCGTTATACAGAGGCAAGATTATCTAAAATAAGTAATGAATTATTAAAAGATATTAATAAAGATACAGTATTAATGACATTAAATTATGATGATACATTATATGAGCCTACAGTTCTACCAGCTAAATTTCCTAACTTATTAGTTAATGGTGCAACAGGTATATCAGCAGGATATGCAACTAATATACCACCACATAATCTAGGAGAAGTAATAGATGCAACTATTAAAAGAATTGATAGTCCAAACTGTAGTTTTGATTCAATTTTGGATATTATTAAAGGACCAGATTTTCCAACAGGTGCTTTAGCTTGTGGTAAAAAAGGAATAATAGAAGCATTTAAAACTGGTAGAGGAAAAATTGTAATTAAATCTAAATATGAGATATCTGAATCAAAAGGTAAAAAACAAATTCTTATTACTGAAATTCCATTTGAAGTAAATAAAGCTTTGTTAGTTAAAAAAATAGATGAAATTAGAATAGATAAAAAAGTTGAAGGAATAATAGAAGTAAGAGATGAATCAGATTTAGAAAATCCAGAAACTATTGTAATTGATTTAAAAAAAGATGCTGATGTTAATTTAATTATAAATTATTTACTTAAAAATACTGATATGCAAGTATCTTATAATTATAATATGGTAGCTATAGTAAACCATAGACCTATGGTACTTGGAATAATGCCTATAATAGATGCTTATATAACTCATAATAAAGAAGTTATTACAAGGCGTACTAAATTTGATTTAGATGCAGCATTAGCAGAAGAACACATCGTAGATGGTTTAATTAAAGCATTATCAATTTTAGATGAAGTTATAAAAACAATAAGAGCAAGTAAAAATAAAACTGATGCTAAAGAAAATTTAGTTAAATTATATGATTTTACCATTAAACAAGCAGAAGCTATAGTTATGTTACAATTATATAAATTAACTAATACTGATGTAACAGAATTAATGAGTAAAAGAGATGAATTACAAAAATTAATAGTAGAATATAAAGAAATATTAAACGATGAAAATAAACTTAAAAAAGTTATGAAAGATGAATTAAGAAGTATTAAAAAAGAATATGCAACTGATAGAAAAACTACAATAGTAGATGAAGTTGATGATATTAAAATAGATAATTCTAAAATGATACCAAAAGAAGATTGTATAGTTGTAGTAACTCATGATGGATATATAAAAAGAGTATCTTTAAGAAGTTATTCTAAAGATGAAAATACATTATTAAAAGATAGTGATTATTTAACTGGATTATATGAAATGAATACTAAAGATACTTTACTATTATTTACCAATTTAGGTAATTATTTATACTTGCCAGTTCATTTAATTCCTGATTTAAAATGGAAAGAATTAGGAAAACATGTATCTAATATAATTAAGTTAGAACCTGATGAGGTAATAATTAAAAGTATACCTGTTGTATATTTTGAAGCGTCAAAATATATTACAACATTTACTAAAAACGGAATGATAAAGAAAACTAAATTATCTGAATTTAATGTTACAAGATATTCTAAACCAATGTGTTGTATGAAATTAAAAGAAGAAGATGAATTAATAAGTGTATCAATTGATAATTATTCTGATGTATTCATTACAACACGCTTAGGGTATGCATTAAGATTTAAATCTGAAGAAATTCCTGTTTTAGGAATTAAAGCAAGTGGAGTTAAAGCAATTAACTTAAAAAATGATATAGTAGTATCAGCTAGTATATTTAATGCAACTGATTATGTAGTTGTAATAACTAGTAATGGAACAGGTAAAAGAGTAAAATTACAAGAATTTGAAATGAGTTCTAGAGCTAAAAGAGGTACTTTACTAGTAAGAGATGTTAAAACAAATCCATATCATATATTAAAAACATTTATTACTACTAGTAAAAATTTATCTATAATAGTTAAAAATGACTTTATAAATATAAAAACAACTGAACTTCCAATAGTTGATAGATTATCAACTGGAACAGTTTTATCTAAAAATAAAATATCAGACGCTTTTATACCAGTAGAACTTATTAAGACTGATATAGAGCCAGTAGAACCTGTTGAAGAAATAATCGATATTCCATTAGATAAAATAGATGAGACAATATTAACTATAGATGATTTTTTAGATGACTTTGAAATATAAGTCATTTTTTGATATAATTAACTAGGTGATATAATGATTAAATTAGAAAATTTTGTATTAGAAAAAATTGATATAAGAAATCCTAAACATATTAATCTTATTAAACAATTTGATAATGATGCGTTAGTAAAGAAATATCTATATCCATATAAAGAATCATTTTATGACATGGTACTAGATAATGATATGAGTGATTTTTTATTCAATTCTTTTTATATAATAAATTATCAAGATAGAATAGTAGGGTATGTGGAAATAAAAAATATTAAAGATGTAGATATAAATTATGCATTACTTAAAAGTGAAAGAAATAAAGGAATAGCAACTTTATTTTTAAAGGAACTATCAAGTTATCTGTTAAAAGAATGTCAAGATCAAATTATGAGTGTAAATACTATAATTAGAAAAGGAAATATACCAAGTATAAATGCTTCAAAAAAGGCTATGTTTAAATTATATAAGGAAGATTCTAAGTTTGAAACTTATAGAAAAACAAAATGTAATTGAAAAAAATAATGTATGATATGATAGAAAATGAACGATTCATTAACTAAAATAGATATTGATAATATTTATTAGAAATAAAGGAGAAAAAATGATAAGAAGAATAAATTTATATTATCCTAAGGAAGATAATATTTTAAAATGTATGCATACTTATAATCAAATATATGCATTCTTAAATTTAGCTGGAGTATATGTTGTTTGTAAACATTATGACGAAAATGATAAGATACTAAAGCAAATTACTTTATTACAGGAACAAATTGGTATTATTAGTAGTAAAATTCTAGAAAGTAAGAATGATTGCAATATATATATTATACCTAATACTAGCTATAAGGAATCTGTAAAAAAATATATAAATAAAAAGTGTACTAATAATGAAAAAAGTATTAACTTAATAATCGATAGTGATAATATTGAAAATAAAGAACCTAAAAAACTACTTACTGTAATTGTTAATTGGTTATTAGAAAAAAAGTTAATAGATGAAAATGAAATGTTACAATTAAATGAATTGTGTGATTTTTATATCGAAAAAAATATATCTTTATTATTACAAAGAACAAAATATTTTTCTCCATATACATGTACTAATTCAGATTTATTATTGAGTGAATATGAGAATGCAACAGATGAATTATTACATATATTATCTGATAAAGCTGGAGAATTTGGAGATAGAAAATATATTATTTTACAATATACTACGTTATATTTAGCATATAATACAAATTTATATGCAAGAAGATTAAAAAAATCTATTTATGATTCAAATGATTTATTAGAAAAATGTAAATATTATATCGATATAAAAAATAAATATAAAAATGCTTTTATTACACTTACGGCAGATATTTTAAATTATTTAGGAATGGAAAAAGAAGCATATGATTATTATGATATGGTATGCAAAGATGAAATTCAATATAATGATTATGCTTTTTATATGAAAGGACTTTATTGGCGCATACATGGATTTCGTGATGATATTGCTTCAAAATATTTTCTTAAAAGTATTACTATTAACCCAAATTCCTACTCTGCTTGGTATTTGTTTGGCTGTACTACAAGAGATATAAAAGATACTAAAAAATTTAAAAATATAAATGTAGCCAATATATATAATACAGTTAATCAGATATTGATAGAAAAGATAAGAGTAAATTATTTCAATGGTAATGAATATTATGTTTTAATTAATAGTCTATTAAAAATGAGTATTATATTAGATGATACAGGATACAAAGCCCAGGCACTTACGGCATTATTGTTAATTGAGCATATATATGATAATATATCTAATAATATATTACTTGATAATATTAGTAATGATGAACATGATTTTAAATCAGCATTTAAAAATAGTATAGATATATCTAAAATATATCGTCGTATCATTGAACTTTATTATAAAGTAGGAGATTATGATATGTGTAATTCTTATGAAAAAAAATATTTGAAGAAAATTTAAAAAATATTTTAAACAAATATTAAACAAGGATTTTTAATTAGAATAAATATCAAACTATACAATGTTAATATTAAGCTATTTTTAAAAATAATGAGGAAAAGCTTAATATTGTAGATAAAGATATATGTGGGTAAAATATATCGCAAATTAATATAGATTTACAGATAAAATTACCTAAAAAAATATAAAAATTACTAATTAAGATAATGAGTTTATAAAAAAATATCAAGTATTTTAAATATTTGATATTTTTATTATTATTTGGTACAAAAAAATTAATTTTGTCATATTATATATTAGGTGAGGATAATGTCTAAAGTAGATGAATTTAAAGAATTTGTTAGAAAAAATCCCAAACTTTTATCTTATGTAAAAAAAGGAGAAAGTAGCTGGCAAAAGTTTTATGAGATATATGATTTATATGGAGATAATGAAACAGCGTGGAAAGATTATTTAGGTGTTGCAACCGCTGCAACAGCAGCTAGTGCTACTGCGTCTTTTCAAGATTTGCTAGGATGGATGAAAAATTTAAATCTTGATAATATACAAAGTGGAATAAATAATATACAAAGAGTTTTAGGTGTTGTTCAAGATTTAAAAGGTACTAAAGAAACTAAACCAACAGAAGAGTATAAACCAAGACCTATGTATAAACATTTTGAGGATTAATGACTTTAGATTTACAATTTAAATTAAAACAAGATCCTTTATACATAAGATTTTTAAGAGAAAATAGTTATTGGTATAAATACTTAAATAGAAATCCAGATTATTTTAAAGAATTCGTTAGTGAAATGAAAGATGTATACAAATTAAATCCTGGAGATAGAATTAACAAAGTAATTGATACTGTTGACATGATTGGTACATTATTATCAACATTTAAATCATAAATGTAGTTTCATCTATAAATTTATATCCTAAATATTTTAATTGTCTAGTGAGTCTAAATAATGCATCATCTTTTGCTTTAGCTTCTAACATTATATCAAAATCAATATTTAAATTTTTAATATGTTCTAAAAAATAAGTAAAAGAATTTATATCTATATAATCGTGATGGGTTCTAAATTCTTTTTTTGTTTTATTTTTGGGTGATGAAAAATGCATTTTAGGAGTACTATTAAATGTATTAAAAATATATTTTATCATTTCAAATATGTTTTCATCTTCATGATTACATAAGTAGTGGTGATAATCTAATATTACTTTTATTCCAAGCATTTTGTGTAAATACATACAATCATTAATATTAAATACTTTATCATCATTTTCAACTGCAATACATTTTTTTAAATAACCAGGTAATTTATTAAAATTATTTATAAATCTTTTTAAAGAATTTTCTTTACCTAATACATTACTACCAACATGAAGAATTATAATTTTATCTTTTATATTTAATGCTTCAAGTATTTTATAATGATACATTAAAATTTCTATTGTGTTTTTTACAACATCTTTTTTTGTTGAATTTAAAACACAATATTCACTTGGATGCATATCAACTCTCATGTTAGAATAATTTATTTTATTGCCAATTCTTTTATAGTATTCTTTATATTTATTTATATAATCAAAATTTATATCATCTTTAGTAGCTAGTGGAATTAAATTAGATGTCAACCTAAAGAAATGTATATTATTTTTAATATTATAATCGATTAATTTTTCTAAATTATTTAAGTTTTGAATTATAATTTCATCTATTTTGTCATAGTTATAATCTTTAATAAAATTTGTATAAGTTATAGTTTTATTTGTTGTTTCCATGGAATTTGAAATAGCAACATATCCAAGTCTTATAATCATAAAATCACCAATAATATTGTGGATAAAAATAAAAAAAGTATTTCTACTTTTTATATTTTGAAGTATATGTTAAGATGAAGTCATTAATAGCTTTTTTATCACGTATTTCTTCATCTGAATCTTTGTCCCATAATCTTAGATATTTTTTTTCAAAAATATCTTCACTACAAGAAGCAAGTGTACTATCGATTTCTCTATCTTTAATTAATTTAGCTAATTCATATTTTTTCATTTCCATAACTTTAGATGAATATATACCTATTGGATAATTATAGCCATATAATTTAGATAATTTATCAGTTCTAACATTCATTTCAACATTTTGTGAAAATGAATAATCATCTGGAATTAATATTGTGCTTATATATATCATACCGGATTCTACATCACTAGGTTTCATATTATCTATAAAATTAATTAAAGATTTAATTGATATATTAGAGTTTTCTTTTTTTAATTGTAATATAGCTTTAATTAATTTATAAGTTTCAGCCTTAAGATCTATATATTCTTCTTTTGTTAATGTTTTATTCATAAAAATTCTCCCCTTAATTGCGTATTATTATATCATTTTTTTTAAACTTGTCAAATTCACTTTATTGTAAAATTAAAAACATGTTATAATTAAGGTGGTGATTATATGATATTTAAAATAGCTTTGAAAAATATGTTTAAAAATAAAAAGAGAACAATATTAACTATATTTTCTATAACTATATCTTCTATATTTATGTTTACTTTTTTATTTTTATTTTCTTCATATAAGAAAAATTTATATGACAAAGCAGTATATAATAATGGAAGAGAACATTTAATTATTAGTAATTATAAATATAATGATTTAAATGATTATAAAAATAATAGTGAAGTTAAAAGTATATATCCAGCTATAATTAAGAATATAAAATCACAAGAATTTTATATTTCTAGTTTTTACTTATTTCATGTTGATAATAATTATTTAAATACATTAGAACTAACTAATGGTAGATTACCTAAAAATGATAAAGAAATATTAATTCCTAGTAAAGAATGTTTTAAATATAGTAATATAGATTTAAATAAAATTAATTATAATGTGGTAGGGTGTGTAAATGAAAATAGATATTATACATATTATGAATTTAATGATGATGATACTGTTAGTTATTTAGTTAATTATAATGTTATTAAAGATATAAGAGAAAAGTCTATAAAGGTATTTAACCCATCAGATGAAAATGAAATAATATTTAATGATTCTTTATTAAAATTTTATACAGCTAGTACAAATCCTTTAGATTATTATTTCAGTGCTTTATTAGATGTTATACTATTAATTGGTTCTACTATAATAGGTGTATTTACTTTATTTATAGTTTATAATGCTTATTCAATATCAATAATAGAAAGAAAAAAACTATATGGTATTCTTACAACTGTTGGTGCAAATAAAATACAAATAGTACTATCCATATTAATAGAAGCATTAATAGAATTTATAATAAGTTTTATATTTAGTTTTACACTAAGTTATTTAATTATTAAAATATCGCTTAATTATGTAAATATAAATTATTTGACAGAGTTTAAAGCATATTTATATCCAAGTTTTTTCTTTATATCAACAACAATACTTTTAGTATTTATACTTTTATCTAGTGTAATGCCTGCAATAGAAGCAAGCCTAATAGATCCTATAAAGGCTATTAAATCTTCAAATGATATAAAGGCTAAAAAAATAAAAGAACACAAGTTAATACAAAAAATATTTGGTGTAGAAGGAAGTATTGCATATAACAATAATAAAAGAAATAAAAGAAAATTTGGAAGTACAACTTTTTCAATAATAATAAGTTTTGTTTTATTTGTAGTTGTTTCTATATTTACTAGTCTTTTAGGTAAGGATTATAGCAATTTTTTATATCAACAAAATTATGATTATGTTATTACAAGTAGTAATGTAGAAGAATTATTAAAAGATTTAGATAAAACTTATATAACAAATATGAATGTAATAAGATCTAAAAATTTATTTGCTGATTCATTAGATAGTAAATATTATAATAAGTTAGTTCCAGAAAGTTTTTATAATAAGAGTGGTAAATTAAGTTTTATGGTTTATAATATGTTAGAAGAATATTCAGAATATAAAAGTAGTGATATTAATTTTATAAATAATGTTTTATATTACAATTATGTAGATGATAGTATTACTGATTATTATAAAGGAGATATATTTAGTACAGATATAAAATTAAATTTTTGTAATAGGAAATACGACTTTGTAAGTCAAAAACCGATTTATAATGATTGTATAAATATAGATAATATTAAATATATAAAGGATAGGCCAATAGGTGTATCAAATGGTTATTATTATAATTTAATAGTACCAGATAGTATATATGAAAAACTACCTGGAGAAAGTACAGATTATAGTATATATTTAAAAGTAAATAATATGACTGAATTTGAAAGTAGTTTAATAAAATTAAGTTCAAAATATGATTTTAGTGTTACAAATCAGTTTAAACTAAATAAACAAGAGTTATTTAATAATACTATTTCATCATTTGTATCAAAAGCATTAATGATATTTATAATTATAATATCATTAACTAATATATTTAATTCGATAAATGCAAGTATGAATTTAAGAAAAAGAGAATTTAAAATGTTAGAAAGTATAGGTATGGATAAAAAATCATTTAGAAAAATGATAAGATGTGAAAGTTTATTTTTCTCACTTAAATCAATTATATGGGGAAGCATTATTTCAATTACTATATATTTTTGGCTTAAAAAAATATATAAGGAATTATTTTCTCTTAGTGATATAGAAAAATTTATTTTCCCATTACCTTTAAAATATATACTTATAGCTATATTTGCAACTTTTATAATTGTTTATATTATTATGATGATATCATCTAAAGATAAAGATGATGATATAGTATCTATTTTAGGAGAGTGATTGTATGGAAATATTAAAAGTAGAAAATTTATCTAAAATATATGGTAAAGGAAACAATAAAGTAGCAGCTTTGGATAATGTTAGTTTTAGTGTTGATAAGGGTGAATTTGTTTCTATAGTAGGATCTAGTGGAAGTGGTAAATCAACACTTCTTCATATATTGGGTGCAGTATTAAAGCCAACAAGTGGTAAAATATATGTAAATAATGTTGATGTATATTCTAAAAATAGCATGAATCTTGCTAAATATAGAAGGGAAGAAGCTTGTTTAGTTTACCAATTTTATAATTTAATTCCAATTTTAAGTGTTAAGGAAAATATAACTTTACCAGTTTTACTTGATAAAAAAAAGATAGATAATGATTATTTAAATGAACTTATAGAGACTGTTGGATTAAAATCAAGAATTACTCACTTACCTAATGAATTATCAGGTGGAGAACAACAAAGAGTTGCTATAGCACGAGGATTACTTCCAAAGCCTAGTTTACTTTTACTTGATGAACCAACAGGAAATTTAGATAGTAAAACAAAAGATGAAATAATGAATTTGTTAAAAATATCAAATAAAAAATATAATCAAACAATAATAATGATTACACATGATTTAAGTTTAGCAAGTAAAACTGATAGAATTATCACAATAAAGGATGGAAAAATAATAAGTGATACTAAATGTTAGTGGCAGAACTGATATAGTAGCATTTTATTCTAACTGGTTTATTAATCGTTATAAAGAAGGATATGTCGATGTTAGAAATCCATTTAATCCTAAACTAGTTAGTAGAATATATTTTAATGATGTTGATTTAATACTATTTTGTACTAAAAATCCAATTCCAATTTTAGATAAAATTAATTTAATTGATAAACCAATACTATTTCATGTTACATTGACTCCATATAAAAAAGATATAGAACCTAATGTATTACCTAAAGGTTTAATAATAGAAGCTATAAAAAAATTATCATCTATTATAGGGCGTGATAATTTATATGTAAGATATGATCCAGTTTTTATAAATGATAAATATACACTAGAGTATCATATAAAAGCATTTGATAATATGTGTAAGCTATTAAATGGTTATGTAAATAAAATAATAATATCTTTTGTAGATGATTATAAAAATGTTAGAAAAAATAGTAATATTCTTAATATAAAAAAATTAACTGAATATGACTATAAAATGATAGGTGAGAATTTTTCTAAGAGTGCTAAAGAAAATAGTATGACAGTTCAAACTTGTTTTGAAGATATTAATTTAGTTAATTATGGATTTATAAAAGGTGATTGTTTATCTTCTGAATTAGCTTTTAAATTAACAGGTAAAAAATATAAAGATTGGAAATCTAGAAAAGGTAAAAAATGTTCATGTGTAGAACTTGTAGATATAGGTGTATATAATTCATGTAAACATTTTTGTAAGTATTGTTATGCTAATTATGATGAAAATATGGTTAATAATAATTATTTAAATCATGATGTTACCTCATCATTACTTATTGGAAATATAGAACCTGACGATATTATTAAAGTAAGAAACTGATCATTGATCAGTTTTTAATTAATATTTAAATTTGTTAAAAAAACTAAAATATAAAAATCATAATATAGTAAAGGTATTTTAAAAAAAATATATCAAATACTATCAAAAATGAATGAATTTTGTTATAATATGGAAAGTAAATTAAACATTTTTAGTAATATGTGAAAAGGATTGATAATTAATGAAAAAAACAAAAAAATTTTTAGATTTCGTAATTTTTTTATATAAACCTGTAAAGTTTTTTGCAATAATAATGGTAGTGAGTATGATAATATCACAAGTATTTGACTTAATTAAACAGTATATAATAAAGGGTATTATTGATTTACCTAATAATCCAAATTTTCAAGTTACAGATTTATATAAAGTAGTAGGAGTTTTATTATTGATAATAGTTTTGGAATTAGTTTTTTATTATATTTCAAATATTGTTAGAACTATTACAATTGTAAAAAAACAAACACCCTATATTTCTGAAATTTTATTTAATAACCTAAATAAAAAGGAATACTCATTTTTTGTTGATAACTTTAGTGGCAAGATTTCATCTTCTATTAATGAAATAAATGACGAAATAATTAATTTAAATACTAGAATTACAACTGGCTTTATATCATTGCTTACATCGATGATAAGTAGTTTAATAATCTTATTTACAATAGATAAAAAAATTTTTGTTACTGCATTCATATTATTTGCAGGAATAATATTAACAAGATTAATATATTTTTCTAAAAGGTATTTACCACTTATTAAAAATGCACAGGAAAGCAATAGAGAGTATAATGGAATATTGAATGATGCTGTTTTAAATTTTACTTCTTTAAAAGTTTATAGTGCTGTAGAAGAATTTTCAAAAACTTTAAAAACAAAAAAGGAAGAGTCTAATTATTATAAAAACAAAGCTTCTTCAAGAGAGTTTACATACGGTGCTATTGCTAATATAGTATATTTAATCACTTTTGCAATATTGTTATTATATTCAATAAATATGTATGCAAATAATTTAATGACATTAGGAAATTTTATATTTTTTATAAATTCAATGATTTCATTGAAATCTTCAACTACTAGTTTTACTTGGTCCTATATTCATATAGGGGAGATATTTGTAAAACTTAAAAATAGTTATGATCTATTATATGATGATAAAAATATATTAGATCATAATAAGGAAGATATAAAAATAAGTAACGGAAATATTAAATTTGATAATGTAACTTTTAAATATACAAAAAATTATATATTTCAAAATTTTAACTTATCAATAAACGACAAACAAAAAATAGGAATTATTGGTGTAAGTGGTAGTGGTAAGACGACAATAGTGAATTTACTTTTTAAATTTTATGTTCCTCAAATGGGTAAAATATTGATTGATGGTAAGGATATAAATAATTATAGTACAAAATCAATATATGATAATTTAACTTATGTGCCACAGGAGACAATACTGTTGCAT
The DNA here is from genome assembly GCA_934169415.1 of uncultured Bacilli bacterium. Taxonomy (GTDB): domain Bacteria; phylum Bacillota_I; class Bacilli_A; order RF39; family UBA660; genus Faecisoma. Next base: position 2,029 of record CAKPNP010000003.1, on the reverse strand, counting down.
TCTACAATTTTTGAAAATATTAAAATAGCTAAACCTGATGCAAGTTATGAAGAAATTATAAATGCAGCAAAGAAAGCAGAGTTACATGATTTTATAGAAAGCTTGGATGATAAATATGATACTATAGTTGGTGAAAGGGGTATTAAATTATCTGGAGGTCAGCGTCAAAGGATTGCTTTGGCAAGAATATTTTTAAGAGATTCAAAAATTGTTATATTTGATGAAGCAACTAGTAGTTTGGATAATAATACAGAATTTAAAATACAGCAAAATATTTCTAAATATTTTAATAATCAAACGATAATATGTATAGCACATAGACTATCTACTCTTAAAGATATGGATTATATAATAGTGATTGATAAAGGAAATATCATTGATTCGGGAATACCAAAATATATAATACCAAAATATGACAAAGTTGATTTTTTAAAAACAGAAGATGAAAATAAATGTATTTAATTTTTAGTCGTATATATACTATAATAAATTAATTTGTACAAAGTAAAACTGATCAAAAATGATCAGTTTTTAATTAATTTTTTTTCAATATATAAGATTAAATAATACATGATGAATGCTACTATACAAAGAATGAAAATACCAGTTATTACTAAGTCAAGATTAAATACTTGAGAACCATACATTATTAAATATCCAATTCCTTCTTTAGAAACTAAGAATTCACCCATTATAACACCGATTAATGACATACTAACATTTATTTTTAAAGATGATATTATTATATTTAAATTATCTGGTAATAATAGTTTAGTATATATTTGCCATTTACTAGCATTAAAAGATTTCATTAATTTTATTTTATTACTATCAGTTTTCATAAAACCATCATATACATTTATAATAGTTATTATAACAGATATTAAAAGTGCCATTATAACAATTGATTTCATTCCAGCACCAGTCCATATTATTAATATAGGTCCTAGTGCTACTTTAGGTAAGCTATTTAATAAAGTTAAATAAGGATCAATTACTTTAGCAAAGAATTTATTAAACCACATAATTGATGCTATTAATATACCAAGTAAGGTTCCGATTAAAAAACTTATTATAGTTTCAAATACAGTAATAAATATATGATTAAATAAATTACCTTCACTAATGAGTTTTAATATACATTTGAAAACCCTTATAGGACTAGAAAATATAAATGAATTAATTATATTTTTACTAGATAGAAATTGCCAAGAAATAATAAATAATATAAAAATTAATAATTGAGTTATTTTAACAAGAAATTTGTATTTTTTATTTTTTTTAAGATATTTTATATGTTCTAGACTATACATGGTAATCAATCGCCTTCCATATTTTTTCATAATATGTAGAAAATTCTTTTGCTTTTCTATTATTTATAGGCGTTGTTTTATTAGTTAAATTAATATCTATAATTTCCTTTATTTCACTAGGTCTATGTGAAAGTACTACTACTTTATCTGCCATAGATATAGCTTCTGCAATATCATGTGTAACCATTATAACTGATTTTTTTTCTTTTTTAATTATATTGTAAACGTCGTCAGAAACAGCTAATCTTGTTTGATAATCAAGAGCTGAATATGGCTCATCTAATAGTAATATATCTGGTTTTGTAGCTAGTGTCCTTATTAAAGCAACTCTTTGAATGTAGTGAAGACACTTTTTTTCTTTTTATATTAATTTACAATTTTTCTTTAGTTTAACTTTATTTTTAACAGAGTTATTTGTTTTCTATTTGCTTATTTTCATCTATATATTGGTAGTTAAGTGCATTACCACTACTAATTACTGATTTACCTAAATTTTTTTCAATATCATCTCTAGCAACTTTAGCAGCATGTCCACCCATTTTAGCAATTTTTTTATTTTGTTCTAATCCATAAGGCTTGTGTTCTTTAGCGAGTTCACGAGTAGCAATTTCTCCTAAATCGGTAAGAGCAACTTCTATGTCAGACATATTATCTCTTAAAGATTCTTTTCTAATTCCTTTATATGCTTTATACTCATTTGCTTTCATACCAGACCA
>CAKPNP010000002.1 GCA_934169415.1 uncultured Bacilli bacterium | reverse complement strand
ATATAATTTATTATTATACTTTAAATATCAAAATATACGATTAGGGATCATTATAATATATTTTTAACCCCCCCCCCAGGGATACTATTTGTTAATTTCATATTCACACCTCAAAATTTTTAAAATTTGTGAATTATTTTACCCACTAATTATTTTTATCTATTAAAATAATATCATATTTTATGATACTATTCAATAATAAAAAGCTATCAAATTTTATTGATGTTTTATTATTATAGTTTTATTATTTCTTTTATACTTAAACCAGTTGCTTTAGATATTAACACATTATCTAATCTCATTTTAAGCATATTTTTAGTTTATACTTACTTCTATATCTAAATAAATCTTTTGATTTTATATACAAATCTAAATTACACCCTTTTTCTATAAACTTCTTTCTTAAATATTTATATCATTTATTTTGATATCTAATATACTTTCTAATACTTTTTTTAGAGCAAATTTTTTTAAAAAAATGCAAAAAAACAAGAAAAATTAGTTTCTTGTTATCTTAAATCTTTACTAATCATACTAACAAAATCTGTTAATCCATTTATTCTAGAAATAATTCTTTCTGCTTTAACAACTTCTACGCCTTGTTTAGTAAGTGATAAATGCTCATAAAGTAAATCTTTATCTAAATTAGAAGTAATTAAAGTATATTTTTCTTTGTCATCTAATCTCCCTTGTAATATTGGAAATAAAACTTCATCTCTTGCCCATGGAGTTAGTGCTTCTCCACCTAGATCATCTATAAATAATACTTTTACATTCATAAGATATTCTATCTTTTCCATATAATCAGTATCAAAAGAATTTTTTAAATTTCTTAAAAAATCAGGCCAAAAGGCTACAGCACATTTGATATTTTTCTTAGCAAGTTCGTTTACTAAAGCCATCATTATATATGTTTTGCCACTTCCTGTATTTCCAGATAGATATATTCCCTTAGTATCAGGAAATGCTTTTAAAAACGAATTAACCTTAATTATAGCATCTTCTCTACCTTTAATTCTTTTATCTATTTTATTAATATCAGCTAATTTATTTTCACTACTTACATTATAATAAATTATATTTTTTTGATAAGAATACAATTTATCTTGTTTTTTCAAATACCTACATTTTTTATAATTAAATTCAAGCATTCCTTCAACTATACGAGGCAAGTAAGCATGACCTAATAAAGAATTTTTACACTCGCCTAAGCATTTACAATTAACACAATTATTAAATTCATTAGCACTTTCTTTTAAAAATGAAGTATATTTCATTAATAAGTTCTCATCACAATTTAATTTTGATACTAATAATTTAAAGTTAGGATCTTCCATAGCTTCATTATAGTATTCTTTTAAAAGTTTATTATCTACACTTAGATTTTTACCTACATTAATCATTCTTCACCTCTTAATTTTCTTTCAAGTTCCTCTAGTTCACTATCTGATAAATACTCTTCTTTTATATCTTTTCCAACCCATGATGGTACTTTTCTACTTTGAACTATAGTCTTTTTATTATTTTTTCTATCGTATTCATCTTGTGCGAATTTAATCGCATCTGCTACTGTTTCAATATTACTTCGTTTCCACTGCACTGCAATTTGTTCTACAAATTTTTTATTTAATCTATTATTATTTATTTTAAGAACATAATCTATTAATACATTTACAACACCAGGCATCAATTTTTTATTTGAAAGTAAATCTTCTAATATTAAAACATCTGTTTCTGTTGGCTTACTGCCTTGTTTGCTTTCTAAAAATTCAATTGGTTTATATGATTCAAACTGACTTATTATCTTAGATAATCTAGTATTTTCGACTTTATCTTGTCTTAAGTAAATAGGCTGTGTATTGTATATTAATTTAGGAATAGCACCTTTATTTTCAAACGTATAATAGTTTTTACAATTTTCTTTTAATAAATCTAAACTTAATCTTCTATCTTCACAACTATTTTTTATAATACCACTCATTGTTTCATTATCAAAATTATATATAAATGATAGTTCATATATTTTCTCTTTAATGTCTTTAGTAATACTTCTTACATTAAGCATCTCCTCAGGTATTAAAGATAAAACTTCATTAAAATCTATATTTGGTTCAAAAGTTAGTCCTAAATGATTAATTTTTTTAATATTTTTATTTGTCTGTTTACTAGAAGCTTCAAATGAAAATATCTCTTTAAAACTTACTGATATATCACTATACTGTTTAAAATCCATTTTAGGATATACATAATTATCAACAATTCTTTTATATTCTTCCTTAGAAATATTATTATAAAGTGCTGCATTTAAAATTGGATTATCTAAAAATTCATGTGCCGTTAAAGGATTATATAATTCATAGATATAATTATTAATGTCCCCTTTTTTTAAATATGTTTTAATTAAACCAATAGCTTCTAATTTTTCACGTGCTTCTTTTATATCTTCAAGTTTTAGCTGCATATCTAAAACTAGATCACTATGAGTATTTCCTTTTGAATTAATTTTATTATCTAAATAACTCCATAAAGTTAAATACAAACTAACTGAAATACTACCAATTATAGGTTGATATAATAAAATTAAATTCTTGCTATCTTCTATTGTTAAAATTGATTTATTTATAACTACGAAATTATCTAAAGGAAGTAAACTAATCATATAAATCACCTAAAACTATAATAGCACAAAAAAAGAATATTTAATATTCATTTTTTCATTTTTTCTACAAATTCTTTATAGAATATATCATCAGGCTTTTTACCCAAAATATCAGATATATTAACAGCCATTTTATAAGTAAGAGTCCTTTTTTCATTTTCTATTTGACTATAAAACGCACGACTAATATTTAACATCTCTGCCATTTCTTTTGCAGTATAACCTTTTTTTAATCTTAATTCTTTTAACTTTAACATAAAACTCTCCTTTACATCATTATACCATAAGTGCACCATTGGTGTACTGTAAAATATATAAATTTATGAGAAAATATACATATATAATTTGGAAGTGATAAAATTGGATAACGAATATATTAATTTTATAAAAAATATTAAATACTATAGAAAAAAACTTAATTTAACTCAAGAACAACTAGCTGAAAAATCAGATTTAAGTGTTTCTTATATCAAACAAATAGAATCAGGGAAAGAGTTTAAAAATATAACTTTTAATACATGCTATAAATTAGCTAAAGCACTAGATATTAATATTGAACAATTATATAAAAATAAAGTTGAAGTTTAAAAAAAGAATAAATTTATATTAGCTCATTTATTCTTTTTTTTATATCATCATCTAAAGATGAAATTATATCTTTTATTTTTTCTCTGTTTTTATATAAATTTAATTTATTTTCAAAAGTATTAAGTTTTGACTCTATTTCTTTTAAAGTCTTATGAATAGCATTTCTTGATACATTATAATTTTCTGATAATTCAGACAAAGTTAAATTATCAAAATAATAATCTTCAAAATACATTTTTTGCTTATCAGTTAGTAATTCTTTGTAATAATCATATAAATCACATAAATAAATATTATGATTCATTATACAAATAAAACGGTTGCTATTATTATTATACCTAATCCAATATATATTGGAGTCATGTATTTTCTTTTATATAATTTTTGGTTATTATATGCTATTACAAACATTAATATACCAACTAATATTTCAGATATTACAAAAAATTCCTTTTCAAAAAATGAAGCTATAGCAAATGAAAATGCATAAATAGCAAGTGCTACTTGAAGTAGCATAGTAATTTGTTCTGTAGTATTTATATCTAATTTAAAATTTTTATTTTTCATTTTCTCCTCCAAATAATCCATATATATAACTTTCTATATCAAATACTTTAAAGTCATCTTCTTTTTCACCCAATCCTATATATTTAACAGGAATACCAACATTTTCTTTTATTGCAAGTACAATACCACCTTTTGCTGTTCCATCTAATTTAGTTAGTATAATACCAGTTATATCAGTAATTTCTTTAAAATTTTTAGCTTGAGATATACCATTTTGACCAGTTGTTGCATCTATTACAAGTAAAGTTTCATGAGGAGAACCCGGTATTAGTTTATTTATTACTTTATTTATTTTAGAAAGTTCATTCATTAAATTAACTTTATTTTGAAGTCTTCCTGCTGTATCTATTAAAACAACATCGTAATTTTCTTTTATTGCTTTATCTATACCATCATATATAACACTTGCTGCATCAGTAGAATCCTTAGAAAAAACAGTAGTATTTGTTTTCTCTCCCCATAAAATTAATTGTTCTTTTGCTCCAGCTCTAAATGTATCACCTGCTACTAGTAAAACTTTTTTACCTTCATTTTTTAATTTATAAGCAAGTTTACCAATACTTGTAGTCTTACCTACACCATTTACTCCAACAAATAATATAACAGTAGGTCCATTTTCTGCATACTTAATTTTATTTACAATAATATCATTGTTAACATAAATTATAAACATCTCATCAACTATTATATCCATTAGGTCTTTAGAATCTGTTATATTTTCAGACTTAACACGTTTTTTTAGTTTATCTATAAACTTCATAACAGTATTAACTCCTATATCAGCCATTATAAAAATTTCTTCTAATTCTTCAAAATATTCGTCACTTACTTTTTTATATTTACCATTTAATAAACTAATTTTATTAACAAATTCATTTCTAGTTTTTTCTAAACCTTTTTTGTAATCATTTAAATCTTCTTGTTTATTTTTACTAAATACATTTTTAAATTTATCAAACAAACCCATATAATCACCTACTTAATTATATCATATTAAAAAAAAAAGACCATAGTCTTTTTAATAAGTTTTTTGATTATTTAATATATACTCATTTTGAGTAGACACTAATAAATCTTTATTTTTAATATTAGATGAATCATATATTATATCTCTTTGCTCTTTTGTAGTATATGATGAAGTATATGCATAATTTTCAATTAAAATTTGTTGTATTTTTGAATCTTTTAGAAATAATAATGCATTTTCTATATTTCCATTTTCCACTTGATATAAAACGTTAGAAATTGTATTATCTATTTCTTCTTTACTAAAACTTGATTTATAACTAAATTTAGCTGTTTTATTTATAATGCAAGCTTTAATTAAATCAACACTTATAGCATTACTTCCAATGGCTTCTAAATTAGATCTAGCGTCTAATTCTCTAGTTATTTTATTATAATTATCATTCAACATATCAGGCATGATTTTTCTAATAGCATCAACACGTAAATATTTAAGTGTCTTATCATCTAAATTAGTATTATGTTTTTTTACAGTAGTATCTATACTATTAACTAACGTGCTAGTAACATCTATAGAATTATTATTAGATTTTTCTTTATTTAAATTTTCATTACTTATAACATTTAAACATCTCGATAATATTATATCTATGTTTGTAGGATTTATATCATATCCTATAGTTTTATCTTTTTCACCGTCATTTAAAGTGAATAATAGTGAATCATTATATAACTTTAAAAATATAGAATAACTTCCTACATATATTTCGATTTTACCATTTGTATTTTTAACGTCACATTTTATACCTAAAGAATTAGTTCTGTCAATTATGGATTTATATAATTCATCAATAACATTACTATTTGGTTTTGTATTCATATTATTGTTTTTTACATATTCTTCTCTTACTTTATTAATATTTCTAATAAATTCTTCTTTTCCCATTCCTTGTATAGAACTTCTATATTCTCTTGAAAATAAATTAATATTATTAGTTGTTAAATATGTATTAACCCTATTTACAAAACCTATATACCCTTCTTCTTTATATTTATTAATCATATAATTAAAACATTCTTTTACTACTTCATAATTATCTTTAGCTTTATAACTACCCTTTATACTATCATACTCTTTTTTTAGTGCAGATGATTCTATAATTTTTATAGCATCTAAATAAGGAATAGGAATATAATTCTCATTATGAGTTTTAATATATTGTTCAAAATTTATTTTAGCTTTTTCTACTCCATACGTATTTACCATTTCAGCAAAACATGCTTTTACAACATCTTTAACGTTTATAGCATTTTTCTGACTCTTTTTAACGATGTCATAAAAAACATTTAAATCATTTGTATTAAGAGCATTTATAAGTATATTAGAACAATTTGATAGATTTTGAAATTGGGTATTAAATGGTTCTTTTAAGACATACCTAGCACATTCAAAAGTACTTATAAACCAATTGTAATTTTCTCTGGTATAATTTTCCCCAAAACAATTTTCATATATTGCAGTAGAGTAATTTTTAAAATCTTCATAAGATACTGATTTAAGATTTAAAAGATTATTCCTTTTTTTATTTTCTAAATAACTTTTTATATAAGAGCAAACTAATACATTATAACTTGTATGTCCATCCATAGCATATGATATGTATTTACTTGTAAAATTAAATGGTATTTTATCTATACTACTCTTTTTTATATCAGGGTTATTATTAACATATTCTTCTACAACTTTAATATCAGTTGCATTTTCAAGTCTAACTACTATATCATCACGTCTTTCAATTGAACCGATTTTTGATTGATGATATACGTTTTTAGAAGCTAAATAATTAAACAAGTCTTTAGCTATTTTATCAATATTTTCACTACTTACTGGTATGTATAATTTTATATGGTCTGTATACTCTCTATTTATCCCTAAATTTTCGAACTCACAAAAATATCCATTATCCCTATCCCATTCATATACATCGATGTTAGGTGTATTTTTAAAATATTCTATCCAACCTTCATGATATTGTTTAATTGTTTTTTTTTCTTTCCCACTAGATACTAAAAAACTATATATTGTATCTGCATTTATAGATAAATTCGGATTATCCATGTATAATTTAGTTATCTGTTTTAAAAATTTATCTATTTCTTTAATTCTTTCATTCATTTTCTTTTACCTCTTCGTTAGTTTCAATTGAAGCGGGATCCACTTCTGTTTCAAATTCTAATATTTCTCCTTCGTATTCTACTTCTATCTTAGACATATAATCACCTATTTAAATTATAGCATAAATAATATATATACGTACATAATATTAACACTATTTTACACATAAAAATATAATCTTTACAAATTATAAAATTAAGAGTATAATTAAAGACGCTAGATTCTTATAAAGAAAGGAGTTTTATGAAAGATACTAAAGTATTTGCTTTAGGTGGTCTTGGAGAAGTTGGTAAAAACATGTATTGTGTAATGCATGAAAATGAAATAATAATAATAGATGCCGGAGTTACTTTTCCAGATGATGTTGTAGGTATTGACTATGTAATACCTGATTTTACATTTTTAAAGAAAAATGAAAGAAAAATTAAAGCTTTATTTATAACTCATGGTCATGAAGATCATATAGGGGCTATACCATTTTTAGTTCAAAATGTAAATATACCTGCAATATATGCACCTAATCAAGCAATAGGATTAATTAAGAAAAAATTTGAAGAACGTTCAATTGACTATAAAAATTTATATGCGTATAATGAACAATCAATTATTAAATTTAAAAATTTAACTGTTGAGTTTTTTATGACAACTCACTCTATTCCTGATTCTCATGGAATTTTAGTACGTACACCAAATGGTACAATAGTAGAAACAGGAGATTTTAAATTTGATTTTACTCCAATAGGACCAATGGCTAACATTCATAAAATGGCACGTATTGGTGAAGAAGGAGTAACACTTTTAATGAGTGAATCAACAAATGCGCTAAATCCTGGTATTTCAACAAGTGAATCTAAAGTTGATGAAGCATTAAAAGAAGTATTTAAAAAACATAATAGCAGAATTATTATTGCAACATTTGCATCTAATATATATAGATTAAAACATATAGTTGATACCTGTAAGATGATGGATAGAAAAATAGCTATATTTGGTAGAAGTATGAATAACAATATAGAAATATCTATAGAAGGTGGATATATAAAAAATAAAGAAATATTCATAACACCGGAAGAAGCTAATACAATGCCAGATAATAAAGTGTGCCTACTTTGTACAGGTAGTCAAGGAGAACCACTTGCTGCACTTTCAAGAATAGCAAATGGAACACATAAACAAATTAAATTAAAATCTGATGATGTTGTTGTATTCTCATCCTCTGCAATTCCAGGAAATCAAGTGAGTATTTCAAGAACAATTAACAAACTATATTTAAAAGGTGTGAAAGTATATACTAATACTTCACTATCTGATGTACATACTTCAGGTCATGCTAATGAAGAAGAATTAAAATTAATGATTAGATTAATGAAACCTAAATATGTAATGCCAATACATGGGGAATACAGAATGTTACGTAAACATGCTGATATTGCAATAATGTGTAATGTAGCTAAAGAAAACACATTTGTACTTTCTAATGGAGATGTTCTTAGTATGAATAATGGTGTAATAAATAAAACAGAAAGTATTCATGCTGCTGATGCTTATGTAGATGGAAATCGTGTTGGTGATGTTGATAATACAATAATGAGAGAGCGAAAAATAATGAGTCAAGATGGTATTGTGATTATCACTATTACAATGAGTAAAAATAAACTTATTACAACGCCTTCTATTAATACAAGAGGTTTTGTACTTGTTAATGATAATACTGACTTAATTCATGAATTTGAAAATAAATCTAAATATTTTATAACAAATAAATTAAAAAATAATATTTCAATTAATGAAATTAAATTGGGACTTATACAAGAAATATCAAATCTAGCAAATGAAAAAACAGGTAGACGCCCTATTGTTCTACCCGTTATTATGGAAATAGATAAGTAATTTATCTATTTTTCTTTATACTTTTTTACACATTCTTTATATAAAGAACCTTTTTCTATATAATTTTTATATTTGTTATAACTTGAAGCCGCTGGAGAAAGTAAGCATGAACTTCCTTTTTTTGTTACTTTATAAGCTATTTTAACAGCTTCATCCATTTCTTCTATCATATATACATTTTTAGTTAAGCTAGGAGCTAATTTATATCCGGTATCAGGTAAGCAAATAAAATTAGATATATTACTATTATTTAAATAATCTATAAATTTGTTATAATCTATTCCCCTATCCATTCCACCAAATATTAATGTATCAACATCTCCTATAGCTTCTATTGCATTAATTGTTGCCTCAGGTATTGTAGCTATAGAATCATTATAAAATTTAATATCATTATATGTTCCTACAAATTCCATCCTATGTTCAATAGGAGAAAATGAGTTTATAGTATTAACTGCATCAGGTATATCTAAATTTAATATTTTAACTACCCCTAAAGCAAACATAATATTTTCTAGATTATGATTACCCAATAATTTTCTTTTATTGTCATCAATATACAATAAAGTATCATTATAATATACTTTATTATCAACTAATTTAATATCACTACTATCATTTAGAGAAACAGATACTTTTTTAGATTTTATATCCATATTACTTACATAATTTAATAAAGTTTCATTATCCATAGAATATATCAAATAATCTGATTCATTTTGATACTTGCAAATATTTAATTTAGCCCTAAAATATTTATCTTTATCACCAAAATAATCTAAATGCTCCAAAAATAAATTTAATATACATGAAATATTACAAGATTTTCTTACATATTCTAATTGTAAAGCTGCAAGTTCTATAACAAGTATACTATCTTTATTAAAACTTTCTATATAGTCTAATGGAGGATTACCCATATTACCTAATAAATATACGTTATCTCTTTGTTTAGATATAATATTATATATTAATGTTGTAGTTGTAGTTTTGCCTTTAGATGCTGTAACACCAATTGTAAAAAGATCAGTATCTTCTAATATAAGTGCATATTGACTAGTTAATTTATCTAAATAATCAGTTGTATCAATGTCCTTTAGACTAACACCAGCAGACTTGATAATTATATCAAATCTAGATAAATTATCTAAATATGTACTCCCAAGTACAAAATCTAAATTTTTATCATCAGCTAAAAACTGATTTTTATTAATTAATTCTTTATCTTTATCTAATATTGTTAATTTTAAATCAAGGTGTCTTCTTATAAAATTATAAGTAGATTTACCCTCTTTTCCAAATCCCAATATTGCTACATTTTTATTTTTTAATTTTTCTATAATTTTGTTATACATTTTTCTAACTCCTCTTTTAACATATAAGTAAATTTTTCTGGTAAATTATTTTCCAAATTAAATTCTTCTAATATATCAACAGACGTATCAGATAATTCATAATTTTCATAGTAATAATTTAATAAATAAGGTAATTTTTTATTTTCACTTATTAGTTTTTTTATTACATAGCTTATACAAAATCTAACTTCACGTGTCGTTCCAACACATTCAAATGGCTTAGTTAAACTATTACCTGTTAACTCAATAAAATAATTTAAAAGACTTTCTTTATCATATAAATCTTCATTAAATATTTCTACTAGTTCATCTTTATTTAAAAATGGACTTAAAATGATATAAACAAACATACATTTAGCACAATTACAACACCAAGTCCAAGGAATACTTTTACTACCTACATTGCAACTTTTAAATACCTTATGAAACTTTTTATACTGGCTAAATAACATTGCAATTTGCAATTCACTTAATGGTCTTAAAAAACTAAAATACATAATATCTATATTAAAGAATTTCTTAGTATAATTATTAAAATCTGATTCAAATTCATAAGTTTTTGAATATTGATGATTTATTTTAGTTCCTATTACAGTAGATTCATTAGCACTTCCCTCATTTGATAATGTTATGTATTTTTTACCAGTTAAATATGCCATTAAATAACTAGAAAATGCAACATAAGCAGAAAACGGTGTATGCCCATTTAAATATCCCAAACTATTTAATTCAATTAATTTTTTATCAATTGTTCTTTTTATAATAGCAATATCATCCATTTCATAACCCTTTATTTTAGCACATTCTAACATTGGACTTTTTGGATTTATCATAAAACACTTATTGTTATATCCTGATAATATTTCTAATGAAACACAAGAATCTTTACCACCACCAATTGGAATTAAACATCCATCTAACTTACGAGTAGATTTTTTTATTTCCTTTTTATCACATAAAACCGTTATATTCATAAAATCATCTATTGTAGTATCTATTTTATTTACATAGAAAAATTCACCAAGTCCATAATAATAAAGCTTTTTAAAGAATTTTATTTGTTCTTCATTTATATACCCACATTTAATAATTACATTTTTTGGACAACTACATTTCCAGTAACTAATTAATTCTACTAAACCTATATGAAATATAAGATTATTAATATTATCATCAAATTCATTTAGATATTTTTTTGATATTTCTATAGTAGGATTAAATTTAGTTAATCCTTTGATTTCAAAATTATAAATAATTTTATAACTGTCTACATTATCTACAATATCATAACTTTCATAAATAAATTCATCATATAAGCTTCTTAATTCATTATATTTATCCATAAGTACCTCCATTAAATAATATTTTATTTAATTTTATTTATTTCTATATTATCTTTTATATATTCATATATTACATTTCTTAAATCAGATATTATGTTAATACTTGTTATATCTATATCAATAGCATTTAAACATTCTGAAACACTTTTATTTTCTTTTACTAAACTATTTAATTTTTTAAACTTATTTAAAAATTCTGGGTTTTCTTTAAATTTATTAAATATATAATGCGAAATAAAATTACCAAATCCATAAAAAAAGTCTGTATGCAATGTAATATCTTCGTATGAATTATATTTATTTAAAAAATATGAACAAACACTATTATACTCTTCTTTTGTAGAATTAAAATATTCAATATAATTTTTTTCATTTAAATAACTATAATTATTTTTAATATTTAATAAATGTAATACCATATATGAATTTATCATATAATCATATGACTTATAAAAATTAAACAGTTCTAAATTTTTTACTTCATCAATACCTATTTTATCTTTTAAAAAATCACAAAATAATAATTCATCAAACAAAGATAAACCTTCTGTTAATGCATCATTATCACAATTTCTCCTTGTTTCTGGACTATTTAATAAATGTCTTAATTCATGCGCAACCATATTTAAATCTATAGTTTTAGAATAAAACACAAAATCAATAAATTTGCCATATTGACAAGAATCTTTTGTAGTTTCAGATGCATAAGAAATACTAAAAAATCCTTTATCAAATAAATCTTTTATATAATCTATATCTTCTTTATAATATTTTTTATAGAATTCTAAAACTAATTTAAATGTTTCAGTTGCACTAATATTTTTAAACTTCAATTTTATATTACATTCAAATTCAAATGGATAAAATAGATTTTCAAAAAAATTTATATTATTAAGTAATAAAGGATTAACTTTATATAAATAATTTAAATAATCTTCCAAAACTACATTTATTTTTAATAGTTGCTCTTTTGTCATATATAACATTTTCCCCCATACAATTATAGCATTTTTATAATATAAAAAGCAAGAAACTAATTCTTGCTGCTTATGTCAAATCTTTCAACATATTTTACATAATCTGCCTTACCTCTTGTTATGACAAAGCAGAAGTTATTTGGTATTAATTCTTTCATTTCTGGTATTTTTTGATTAATTTTAATACTAAATTGATCATTTATACCATTGCCTACCCAAACTCCATAATTTGTATTAACGCATTCTTTATACCAAGTTTCAAACTCAAATTTTTTAATCTTATCAATACTATCTACAATTATAAATTTGATTGTGCCTAAACTTTTAGCTTTAGTAAATAAATTGTTAAACTTAGATTTATTTTCATCACTTAAACTTGATTTAAATTGATCAATCCCTATTATCATACATAGCAATTTTTTCGTATTACTAAATATATTTTTATTACTAGAATTTTTTATTATTTCTTCCTGTTTATCTAAATAATTCATCAACTCAGAAAATATAGAATCAAAATCAAAATCAACATATTTATAATTAAATTTATTTTTTATATCATAATCTGTTGCATTTATAACTAATAATGTAGATATCTTTTTATATACTATTTGATTTATAAGTGGATTAACTAAATTTTCTGTTTGATTAATATCAGTTCCAGTTATAATAGAAACAGCATTTTTATTAAAATCGTATTCTTTTATTTCTAAATTTTCTTTATTTAAACCTATTATATAATTTTTGCTATCCAAATACGTTGCTATATCATTATAAGTAACACACTTTGGAAGCATAGGTATTTTATTTGCAAATACGGTACTATTTTTTCTATATTCCATACATTTAGCTTTAATAAATCTAGGTATATCATCTTTTTCAGTTACCAAGCAAGTTTGAAATTCATAAACATCATCAGTTTTAAATATTCCACGTCCGAATATCTTACTTGGATAAGTTTTATAAATATTACCTAATATCGTAGTAAAATCATCGTCATTATTTTGCGATAATGCATAAATTAAACTAAAGTTTTGTTTTAATTTGAATCTTACACCATTTGGAGTATTTGATAAAATCACAAAATATATTCCGTATTTATTACAATCTCTTGTAATACTATTTAAAATATCTTCATATTTGTTTGATAATTCTGTAAATGCTTCAAAGTTATTTATAATTACTATAATAGATGGCAATGTAGAACCACTATTTTTACAATAGTTATAATAATCCCCGTTATAATCTTGAAATAATTTTTTTCTTTCATCAATATTAGTTTGTAGTAATTTAAATAAATTAGATAGCTTATCAGTATCATCAGGTGTTACTATATCACCAACTATACTAGAATCCTTAAATATATTAAGAGATCCTGAACCATAATCTACTATATAATAATTTAATTCTTTAGCACTATAATATAACATAGAAGAATATATTAAGGTTGTTACAAAATTTTCTTTACCAGAACCACTTGCACCATAAACTAATGTATTTCCTTCTTTTGATATAGGAAGCGTTAGTAACCTTTGTTCTTGTTTTTTAGGTACATCATATTCTCCTATTATTGGATTAATAACAAAATTTTCCTTAGTATATTTATATTTTAAAGCTAAATCTTCTATTCTTATAGAATCTTTGATTTTTTCTAACCATAAAGGAGTCGTTACAATATTTAAACTTTCTGCTTGATCTTGTAAGTATTTAACAATATTTATTAATTCCTCACCATTTGATTTAACGTTAATTTCTTTTTCTTTTGTTTCGATATTTTTATATATATATCCAATATTATTTATAAAGTTTATGTTAGTATCAATATTTTTTTTAACTTTTTCACGTGGAATATATTTTCCACCTGCCCAAGCTGCCTGTCCTAAAACAAAAACTTCATTATATCCTACTTGGAAATAAAATCTACCAGTTTGTTTTAAATAAGCTGCATCAGGGCATTTAATTACTTCATTAGAATCAGATTTTTCTTGAACTCTCATACATACTCTAAATCTAGTATTACTCCATATTTGTGGATCTACAACACCACTTGGTTTTTGTGTTGCAAGAATCAAATGAACTCCCAGTGATCTACCTATACGTGCAGTTGATATTAATTGTTGCATAAAATCAGGTTGTTGAGTTTTTAACTCAGCAAATTCATCACATATTATAAACAAGTGTGATATTGGAACATTCACTATTTTATCTCTATACATTTTTTGATACTTATATATATCAATAGTACTTTCACCTGATATTTCTCTTGCCTTATTAAATAGAGACTGTCTTCTTTTTAATTCAGATTCAATTGAAGCTAAACTTCTTTTAATTTCATTTGCATCCAAGTTGGTAATAGTACCTACTAAATGTGGTAATTTAAGCCCTGTTACTTTATTTTCGAATGCACCAGCTAATCCACCACCTTTATAATCAATTAATATAAATTGAACTTCATAAGGATGATAATTAACAGCCATAGATAAAATATATGTAATTATAAATTCCGATTTACCAGAGCCTGTTGAACCAGCTATAAGTCCATGTGGTCCATGATATTTTTCATGTAAATCTATACTTATTTTTTCTGTATTTTTTCCATATCCTACTGGTGCTTGTAAATTAAGAATAGGATTATTATTTTTCCATCTATTAATAGAATTTAATTGCTCTATTTTACCAACATCAAACATTTCTAAAAATCCTAATTTATTAGGTAATTTACCATCTTTAGATAATTGCCTTTCTATCGGAATATTAGCAAGCTTATTAACAATTTTATCATAATCAATAACTAATTTTTTATCATACTCAAATTTTAATGGCTTAATATAATAATCATTTGCGTGCATTTCACCAGTACCATCTTTAATTGATATGAATGACTTACACTCAGTTGGTAAATCTGTTATATTTTTATCCAATATAACTATAGAAAAACCTAAGTTTTTTTTGGATTTTATTATATTGTTTATAACATCATAATTTCTTATAGCTTTGAAACTATCAGTTATTATAAGATATGTATAATCCAAATCCTCCTTTGTTAGTTCTTTAGTTAGTTCACTTCTTTTATTAAATTCTCTATCTAAATAATAGCAAATTTCTTTATATTCATCATTATTAGTAGCATAAAGTCTTAATTCTTTATCATCTGTAAATAAATGAGGAAGAAAAGATAAATATTCATAATCTTTTTGTTTTTCTTCATCTGTAAAAATCACAATTTTTAAATTATCATAACTATGATGAGTTACACATTGCAATATGACATTTTTTAAATATTTACTAGTTTCACTATAAGAACCAATAATTCCAGTTATATAATTATCATAAAGTGAATATATAATAGGAACGTTAGGTAATAATTTAGGTTCTGCGCCTAGTGATTGTACCATATCCTTTAAATTGTCTTGAAATAAAGAAAAATGTTCTTCTGGATATTTTATATCTATTTTCATAGGATATGATCCAACGCCTAAATTTATAACTAAATAATCATCATCTTCAATTCTTCTTTGCCATAATGTTGTATACTTATTTAAAACTATTTGCTCACAATCTTTTATAGATGGATAATTATTATTTAAAATACTAGATTGTTGATCAATAGCTTTTTGAATATCTAGTTTTTTACTTTCAATATAAGCCCCATATTTTTTTTGTCTTTCTTTTTCTTTCTTTTTTCTATTTCTAGCTTCTACTCTTCTTGATATAGTTGGCCAAATAAATATACTTGCAAACATTGCTACACACATAATTATAGAAGGAAGCGCACTTTTAATAGTACTTGACCCACTTAATACATTATTAACAGCTACATACCCCGATACTAATGAAGTCATAGACATAGTTAACATCGGTCCTATAGTTAATAGTATTGATTGATCTTTATCCTCCTGCTTTGATGGAGGTGCATCAACACTTAAATTTAATGTTTTAATTTTAGGAATAAACCTTGGTGTTTTATGAAAATAATCTGAATCTTCATATAAAGGTATATCAATCTCATCTTTTTCTTCTACTGTATCACTTTGATTGTCAACCAGTTTTGTCATTGTAAGTTTTGCTGATATATTGATATCAACATTATTTAAATATAAATAATATACATTTTTTACATCCTGTTTTTTAACTATAAAAAACATTACTCCTTGTGTAAAAACTATATCAGCATTTTTAAGTTTTCTTTTACCCTCTAATCTAACATCATTTACATAAATTGGTGCTTTACTTCCATCATTAATAATAACAATATCATCGTGTTCTTTTCTTACTACAATATTTACATTATTTAATACTGGAGAAGATATCACACCTAGTGGTCCTATATTAAATCCATCCTCAATGTAACTATTTATATCATAGCAATTATATTTTTGTAATACACTTGAACAATATAATATAATATTTTCATTTGTTTCTTTATTTTTTAAAATAGTAAATTCATTATTAACTAATGTCTTATATGGTTCTATTAAATTATTATTCATAACATATATATCATCATTACTAACTAAATGCCATGTATTATCAACAGCCTCTATACTTATTAGATTTTTTCTATTTCCACTTTTATCAAGATCAGTAATCCAATAACTACCACTTATTTGTTCTGGTAATATTAAATCTATTTTTTTATCATTTTTTATTAGTGAAACCCTCATAACTCACCTCTTCTTCATATTAAATAACAAAATTCTTATTATTAACGTATATTCCATATTTTAAAACTGCTACTTTCATATTTATTTTTTTAGCTAAATTGTATTGAATATAATTTAGCATATCACATATAAAATTTTCTTGTTCATCAGTACACTCAAAATTATTATAGTGAAACGCTATAGCAATTGCATCACTAGGTACTGAATGGACAAAACTACCATATTTTATATATTTTTTTTCATTTTGAATAAACAACAATTTTTGCATATTTTCATTTAAAAATTCGTATAATTTAGAATGATTTCCTTTTGTATAATCTAAATAACATTGATTTAAATAATCTAATTCTTCTTTCTTAAAATTTTCTAAATAAATGTCATTCAATAGAAAAAAATATTTTGATACTATTGAAATATTTGTTGAATTTTCAATATTTTTAGGCTTAATATTATTTTTTTCTATTTTATTTTCAATATCCTTTAACCCTAAATTTTTATATATATTATCAAAAATTATAAATTTTATATTTTCTTTCATAAATACCTCATCTTTTATATTTTATACTAGATACTCCAACTTGAAAACTACCACCATTAAATAGGTTATCATAAGGAATAAAATACTTATTTCCCCACGAGCTTACAACAAATCCAGAGTCTGCTACCCCAGTTATAGCAACGGAGTGCCCACCACCTTCATTCCAATTTAATGTAGACTGATCAGCATAACTATTTCTATCATAAGATATTGCTGTTATTTCATTACCATTGCTATAATAATTCATATCTAATGCATACTCTCCACTATTTAACAAATCAATCAAATTTGAGATAATACTTTGACGATTGTTTTTTGAATAAGTTTTAGCAGAAAAATTATCAAATAAAAATTTTGATTCATAAGATAATTTAGAATCTTTACTCTTCAAGAATTTATCTATTATTTCATTATTTCTACCATTTAGTGAATCTGACATATACTCTTGCATATCTGATTTAAAAATTTGTCTTCCAAAAACATCAATTGTATCTCCTAAGTACTGCTGATTAATATAACATTTTCCATTAAATGGATTTTGTTTTAAAAAATGTCCTCCATTATTTTCAAGGTTGGCAAAAACATATAAATCTAATAATAATTCTTCAGAATTAAGTTCTCCATTTGGTTTATACATTTTATATCCAAAGACACTTTCAAAATATGCTTCACTATTTCTAAATAAATAGTATATATTATTACAAACACTAGCATATGAACATGCACCAGCATCATTAATTGAACTCATAATTATTGAAGCTTCTGAATTAGAAAATCCCATATTATTAAGTTTACTTTTTAAATAAGAATATTGATTATTTCCTATTTTTTTGAAATGTGGTATAACTTGCATATTATTTTTAGCGTCATTAACTATTTTTTTAGCAGTTCTATAATCAAATTGTTGTCCATTTAATTCATAAATACATAAATTTTCTATTGCAGCTTGATCTACCCCGTAATTTTCAACTTTATGAATCTCAAAAAAATTATTTAATTCAATGTTTTTATCAACTTTATTTAAATTTGATAAATACTTTTGAATATGTTCGATAGGAATTTTTTGAATCATGTCTCTTGCACCATCTGTACGAGTAATATTGTTAAGGTTATTAGTTTCTAAATAGTTTTGCAACTGTTTAATTCCTATTCCTGTACCATATTTAGAATCCATTATTTGAATTATATTATCTATCATACTGTCATAGTTATAATTATTAGTTTTTTTATTAAAAAATGAAAATCCTATTTTATTATTCAAATTTACATTTTTCTCAGATACTTGTTTTGAACTTATACTGGATTTATTTGTTTCATTTATATTATTTATTCCAATAGTTTTAGATACTCCGTTAGTATCAACATCCTGCAAAGTATTTTTGAATTCATAATCTACAATATTTCTAAAATTATCAGCTTTTATATCTGCAATAATATATTCTGATTTCAAAATATCATTTTCTATTATCTTATTATAATTATTAATATCTCCCTTAGGAATTCTTATAATAAGGGCATTCCCTTCATTATTACCATTTGGCCTCCAAGCTGATGAATCTGTTATTGTCTGTAGAAAATTAAGAAATTGTACTTGCATATTTTTACTATTTACACCATCAAAGAGGGTGATATTATCAGAGAGATTATATATTGAACCATCTGCCCCTTGACTAGACTGACCTGTCATTTTCAATCCCTCATTATAAATTTTCTTTGAAACTAAATCATTAGTCCTATGAATTCCATATATATACGAATCATCATTAAACATTGTTTTTAATGTGTCTCCAACTTCTTTTGGAATGTAACTGTCATTTTCAAGGCTACGTTTTCTATATAGTAAATATCCATCGGCCTCTTTATTTCCAATTTTTTCTATCGGAATATCATATTTATTTATACCTTTTAATCTATTGTTTTCAGCAGTAATTCTTTTTTTTAGATTACTTAAATTTTCTAAAATTGAAAGATAATCATTTGGATCTATCTCATTTACATTTGATTTTTGTTTCAAATCAATTCCATTACTAAGACATTCAGCATTATACTTCATAAATTTTTTATAATCATCAGTCTTAGTAATTTCAAGTAATCTAGTATATTTATCAAGATTAATTTCTAACATTTTTTCTATTAATTGTGAATTTGGATTTTTACTTCTTTTTCTATCAAATAAATCAGAATACAATTTTAAAGGTTTATTTGCTAATGCTTTAAAATTATCATTAACCTTAATTTTACTAGTCACATTTAAAATATTATTTTTAATTTTATTCATGCTATTAGTAAACACTTCTACTTCTTTACCTAAAGCAATCAAATAACTGCCTATATTCCCATATGCATTATTTATTTTATTATAATTAATATCACATTTATAACTATCCCAATTTGTTTTAGGCATCTCTTTATATACTAACTTACCATTTTCTTCAAATAAGCCTAAATATACTATTTCAGCTTTAGAAGAATCAAAATTATAATTTCCATTATGTGATAAAGCATTATCTGTCATACTCCTATAATTAAAATCTGATAATCCATTTTCATCTACTTTAATTTTAACTGCAACCCTTTTAGTTTCAAGTTTATTTAAATTTAAAGCTAAATCTTGAAATTCTGGAATGCCAGCAAAGAAAAAACTTTTCTTATTTCCATAAGATATCATAGGATTACTCTCTTTTACATATCCACTTTCTAATATTTTATGTGCTGTTTGTTCACTTGTAAAATGATATATTCCCTCATTCACTATTTTATTACATATGTCAGGATTAGTTAATACTGAATCATTTTTAAATCTAGTAATAAGAGTTAACGGAGTTAAAAGTAAACCTAAAAAAGATTTTCCAAGATTAACATTTTCATTAAATACAGTTTTAATTTCTGCATTGACATAATTGTATGAATTTTCACCTTTAACCGCTAGGCTATTATTAGGATTAGATATTATTTCTTTAATATTTGCATTAGGTTTGGATATCATTCCAAGTTCTTGTTTCATATCAATATAAGAATACTTTTTACCATCTACTTCAAAATTTACTACACTTGGATCATTTATTTTCAATAATAATTCTGGTGTTATTTCACTTAGACTATTTGCTTTTATTGTCTTTGATAATAGTGTACCTTTTTCTATATAATAATTTGCTTCATTTATTTGTTGTTCCACACTTATATTAGCTGTATTATTATTTTTAATACTATTAGCTAAAGTATTAATTTCATGTTTAAGTGACGTTATTTCTTCTTTTTCAATATTAGATTTTTTATTAAATCCATCTAAATCTACAAATCCACCATTATCAGCTATAAAATTTAATGCATTTTCTTTAGCAGTCTCAGTTTTTTGTTTTACTTTACTTACAAAATCATTTCCCATCTTATTAAATATGTATTTAAGACTTCCAAAATTCATCACATCAGGGTTATTAGTAATATAAGATTTAAAAGCTTCTTCAACATTATTATATTGTGATAAATCGATATTACCATTTATAATTTCATTATCAAATTTTATTCTTGCGCCAATTTCAATTTCTTTATTAATTCCATGAACGGTTATAGTTTGAGCTAAACTAGATACAAAATTGGCACTGTTCATTATACTAGCTGTGAATGCACCAACTGTTGCACTATATAATGCTTCTTTAGAGGTCTCTGCAAGATCAACTTCATCACCAAAAAATAATTTATTAGAATAAGCTTCTAGGTAAGATTGAAAAGCTTCTTGTCCACCTTCTTTAAATGCATTAGGTACAAATCCTTTAGCAAAAACAACTAAAGAATCTTTTAACTTTACTTTCAAAGCTTTTTTTAAAGCTTGTTCGGCAGTATCCTCTATTGCTTTTGCCGCAGGCTTTAATCTAAGTGCATTAATACCACCAGCTAGAGCTTCAATAACAGAATCAGATCCAGCTACCACTACTGCATTAAGGGCTGAAGACATATTATTATTTCCATTTATTAAACCTTGATTATATGTATTACCAAATGAACTTGCAAAATTTAACGCTGTAACAACTGGTTGCATAGTACCTCCAGTTAATGTTGCAAGTACTACTGTTGGTGTCATATTACCAATTGATGTACTAATTTGATAATCTAGATTTAAACTTGTTTTACCATTTAAATAACTTGCAATATACATTTGTGCATATTGATTGTCAGATATCATACCTTCAGTTCTAAATATATTTTCAAAGCCTTCTGTGAAACTTTCAATTCCATCACCAAAACCTTGTCCAAATGTTGTAAAGTATTTTGAAGCCCCATCTTTTATACTTATATTTAATGTTAAACTACAATCATTTAAACATTGCTCAATATTACTAACATAAGCATTTGCTATATCTATACCATATGCATTTTTAAGATTTGTATATGTTTGGACTACAGCTAAAGCTGAATTTTCGTTATTTACGACTAAATATTCATTACTTAATCCCGCATCAGTATAATAATTGAATAAACACTCATTAATTTCTTTTAAAATTTCTTGATCTGTTTCATTAAATTCTAAATTAATAAATGCTTTCACATCGTCTATTGAGTTTATTTCCACTCCATTACTCATGGCTGTTACAAAGTTAGAAAAAGCTTTATCATCAGTTATTTCTGCGATATATTTATCTGCCTCAGCTTTACCTTTTGCTTGATTTATTTTATCTTCGTAAGCGCCAATAAATTTTTTAACAGATTTTTTTCCTTCATTTTGATATAAATAAACCAATAATAAAGTTTCATCATCAGATAAATATCCTATTGAAGCAAGAGTATCGATACCAAGATATTTTAAATTAGTTAGACAATAATATTTAGCTTCTTCAGTACTAATGGTTGATTTAAATTTTAAAAAATCTTCACTTTGCATAAGTTCTACATACTGAGCTTGTTTTTGTTCTTGTTTTGTAGCATACATTGAAGCCTTACATGTAGCAATTTGACAATTATACGTATCTATTGCTTCAACGTATTCTTCATATGTCATACCAACTATATTTTTAAATTCTTCACTTGATAATAAATTTTTAAAATATTCTGGATTTTCAAGTACATACCTAGTTAATTCCTGTTCTGTATAATAGCTTTTAAAACCCAATTCATTGTTACTTTTTATTTTAATAGATCTTTCATTTTTAATTATAAAGTTAGTAAATTTATTTTCTAAGGCCGATTTTTCATTACTATATTCATCCATTAAATGATTGTTTAGCCAATATGGATTCTTTGATTTGTGTTCAATCATTGAATCTTTAGTAATTTTATTTTTAATATCAGATTTGCTATAATTTTTATTTGATGATGATTTAGAAAAATTAGTATATGTATCATTATTATTAAAAAAATTAAACCCCATTTTTTCTAATTTAGGAATATTTGTAAATGTTAAAGCACTACTTTCTATATTTAATAATTTATTTTCTATATAATTTCTAATATTATCCTCACTTATACTACCTAGTTGTAAATATTTTGCTAAAACATTTTCTATATTATTAGATATTGTATAATAATTATCTAACCAATCTATTATTTTTTTATATCCATTATTTACATTTGAATATAAACTATCTAAAGAATCTTTCATACTAGTAATAAGGGTTGAACCACCAAATGTTTTTAAATAACTATCTAAATAGTTTTTATACGCAACATTAGAAAAGTTAGAATATTCATTTTCTAACTCATCCAATTTACTTTTTAAACTATTAAAATCAACTTTATATATAGTATTCAAAGTACTTCAACCCTTTCTATTACTTAAATAAAATTCATGATTATTCTTTCTATATTTTCCATAGATTCCCTATTATTTTTTATTTCATTTTCTTTGGATTCTATTAAATTTTTAACTGTATTATCAATTTTAGTTACTGTTCTTGTTTTTTTCACTACTACATTTATTGGTTCATCAAATGTTCCAATATTATCCCAATCTTCATATTCCTCATTTTCTTCATAATATAATTTCTTTTTTAATTCTTCTATTTCATTAGACAAATTAGTATTATTCAAAACGTATTCTTGATATTTTTCAATTTTAGGAATCACATTATCTTTATAAGAATTTAATGTATCTAAAAGTTTTTTGTAAATGTCTTCAAATTTTTCTAATCCATTTTTTAACTCACTTTTGCAATCATTTATCCAAATAGATGAATCCATAATGCTTGTACAAATTTTTTCACTAGAACTTTTATTTATAGAATTAATGCAATCATTAATTGCTTTTTTTAGAAGTTCAACATTTATACTATTTAAATTCATAATTACCTTGCTTTAGAAATTTGTGAAAAAATATTTGAAAACGTCTCATTAAAGAATTGATCTGTACTTTTATAATGATTGTAATTACTTTGCATTTGTGAAATCATATTTAAAATTTGAGTACGTATTTCTTCTATTTCATATTGTAATAAACTAATATTATTCATATAACTTTCTGATACAATTCCATTCCATATGGATTTTTTTTCTAAAGATGTACCAAGAGTTACATAGTTATTTAAATTTTCATAAACTTTGTCATTTAATTTCATAAGATTTTCTATACACGCATTAAACTTTTGGTAATTAACATTGACTGCCATAAATCCTCCTAAATATTTATTTTCTTACTAACATATATTTCATCTAATAAATCATATAAACCAGGTATATTTTGTAAATATACCTGATATTCTTGCAATTTAAGATACAAGACACTTAAATTTTCTAAATATAGTTTATTCATATTATTTATGCAATTACTAGCATCTATATTTCCATTCCAAGCATCATTTAAATCATTAATTATATTTACAAATTCAGATATTTCATTTTTATATTCTTCTATACATTCCAGCATGTTATTAGCAGTTAGTCTTATACCGTCTTTATCTACATTAACCATAATAACCCTCTCTCACAAATAGATAACTTATAAGTTATCTATTTGTCAAAGACTCTATTTCTAGAGACTATTGATTAAATACTTGTCCAAATGTTTGATCAACATTTTTATAATTTGCAACTACTGTATTTATATTTTTAACATCAGCATCTATTATAGAAACAACATCCATTAATCTTGCATATAATTGATTAAGAGTTTGTCTAGCTGTTTCAGCAGCTTCTCCTCCCCAATCTTCTCCATCAATACCAATTTTTGAAAATAAATTACCATTCATGTCATCTGCAAGATCCTTAATTTCTCTATTTAAACCAGTTAATTTAGTTGCACATTCTTCTAATTTAACATAATTTATATCAGTCATTTTTTTCTCCTTTCTTATGCACCATAAGTACTATTAGCACTTTGAGCATCCATATATGCTTTTGCAGCACTTTGTAAAGCATTACCTGTAGCTATAGCTGTTTCAAATAATTTTTTGATTTCTACACATTGTTCTGTTAATCTTGCAGAATAATCTGTAGCATCTTTTCCAGCCCAGGCCTCTTGTATTTCAGTATTAGTAGTCTCAACTTTACCTAATAATTCAACTAAAGATTCAGATTTTGAAACTATTTGTGCACCTATATTTGAAGCATTTTCTGATACATGTAAACGTGTTGAATTCATCGTTTCACCTCCTCTAAATAATTACTATTTTAGTTCCGTTTTGAATAGAAGATTCCTTAATCAAAATATTATTATCAAAGATAATACCAGTTTCCTTATCAATAAATGTAATAGATGAAGTTTGCCTATATGCACCATTTGATAATTGCATTAAGGAAGACAATACATATTTTTTAAGTGTTCCTATTTTTTTATTAATAGGAATATAAGCATCAAATTGCATTTCTATACAAGGAAC
Source organism: uncultured Bacilli bacterium (assembly GCA_934169415.1). Classification (GTDB taxonomy): domain Bacteria; phylum Bacillota_I; class Bacilli_A; order RF39; family UBA660; genus Faecisoma. Next base: position 34,838 of record CAKPNP010000002.1, on the reverse strand, counting down.
TACAAATGTAATCAGATATTTGTTCATAAGCCCCTCCCTATTCTATACTAATTATACCATAATTTATAATATTTACACAAATACTTTTACATATTTTAACTAATTTTGTCAAAAATACTTGTATAAATAGTAATACAAATTTTATTATTTTTTATTAGATAATAATATGTAAGCAAATTGGAAATACTAAAAATACAGAAAAGAAAAAAAGTTAACACAAGAACAATTAGCTGAAAAAATAGGTTATTCATCATCTTTTGTATCTGGTCTTGAAAGTAAAAAAAATCAAACATTTTCATTAGGTGCACTTTGGCGTATATCATTAATATTGGGTATTGATATGTATAAATTATGTATAGATGAAGAAAATACACCTAAATTTATTAAATATAAATGTGATAATTGTAAATATGAAACAGAAATCCCATATTCCTTAATAAAAGATTTAATTAAATATAATAAATATCCAATATTTGATTGTGCTAAATGTGATTCAGTAATAAAACATGACTAAAAAACATTTAAATTAAAATAATCTAAATGTTTTTTTATTATCATATATGTTTTATATTAGTATCACAATCAATTTTTTTACTTAGTAATTCTTTATATACTAATCTTACATTTTCATCATTATTAGATTCCATCAAATGATTATAATCACTAATCATTTCATCAAAACTTTTTTCTACAACAATTCCATTATCTACTTTATATATATAATTTAATTGTTTATATTCATTTAATAAATCTGGCTTATCTTTAATATATTCATTAAAAATATCATCAAGGTTTCTTAAAGTACCATCTACTATTCTTGTTTTATCACTCATTTTTTCTTTTATTTCTTTCATTTTTTCTTCATAATACCTAAATACTTCCAAATCTATTTTATAGTGTTTAAAATAGTTAATTGTACTCTCCATACCGTTATATTCCGCATCTAACTCTAATAAAACCCTATCATAATTATCCATATAATATTTTTCATTCTTACTTAAAATTTCATCTTTAATCATATTTAATACGTAATCATTAGTTAGACCATCACGGTATATTTTATGTTGAACAGTATGACGCATCTCATGAAAAAGTGTTTCTATAAATTGAATTGATTTTCCATCATACAAATCTTTTAAGTTTTTATCGTTTATTGCAATATCATTACCAGAAGCAAGACCATTAACCTCTCTACCATATGCCATTAGATTTTCTTCTACTATACAGTGAGATTTTCCTATGTACTCTCCTAATACATCTTCTACGTAATTTGTAAATATTTTTTTAAATGTATCATAATCAACACATTTTTTACCAGATACTGCTGATATTGTAAATGCATCACATAAAGATACATTTAGTTTAGGATCATTTAAATCAACTAAACAATTTAAATACTCTTTTTCTATATCTGTAGCTTTGTCTTTCTTAAGTGTATCAAGAATTTTATTTTTATAATTAAATTTATCTATTAACTTTTTTACTATATCAATATTATATTTATCTAATTTTAATAAATTATTAAATAAATGATTTATTCCTATATCTGTAATATTTAAATTTTCAAATATATTAAGTAAGGTTTTTAAGGGACAATTTAACTTTAATATACTATCTTCTAGTAATTCATTTTTATTACCACAATACTTGCAAGTGCCTAAAGACAGCATTCCTCCACAATATGGACATGAATGTGGCTGTGATAAAATAATATTTATTGTATGTTCTAAATTTAAATTGTAACTATTTAAAATTTCATTAATATATTCTGCCATAATTAACTCAAACTGCCTTTCATTAACATTTTAAGTACACAATAATTATCAAAATTTAAAAGTTCTATAGTTTTCTTATAATCATCATACGTTTGACTTATAATATCATCTAATTTATCAATATCATAATAATTAAAGGTTAATATATTATCTATAAATGAATCAGTCATTTTAATATAATTTTCTTCTCTTAAAATTAAATTAATAATTTCTCTTTTCTTTTGTATATTAAAATATTCTTCATTAATATTTTTATTTTTCATAACATTTATTACTAAATCAACAAATTTAGATATATTAAGTACATGTGAACTAATACTTATAATTAAAAAATCACCCATAAAATCATAGTTATATTCAATATTATATATAGATATTTTATCTTCGATTAGTTTTTTATATGTATCTGATGTTTCATTAAAATTATAAGATAAAAAATAATTAAGATAAAACGTTAATTTTACTCTATCGTATGGTTTAAATGAGGAAATATTTATTTTATAGTCGATTCTTACATAATCATCGCCTGTATCTCTATAAATTTCTCCATCTGATTTAACAACTTCATTTTTTTCTTTTAATTCTGGTATTTTATATTCTATATGTTCTTTCTTTATTTCATCGTATACTTTTGTAACAAATTTAACTACCTCTTCTATATCAATATTACCTGAAACTACTAAAATTTGATTCTGAGGTTGATAAAAAATATCATAGCACATTTTTAAAGTATCATACGTTATATTTTTTACTTCGTCTACACTACCAAGTATAGAATTAATTCTTATATTTTCAAATAAACAATCTTTTTCTAATTTGGATAAATAATAATAATTTTTATCAAGTAAAGAACCTATTTCCTCGTATATAGCACTTTTTGATGTTTCAATATCACTTCTATTAAAATTTGGAATATTTACAATTTTAATTAATTTTTCTAAATATGAGAAAAAATCATGTACTGTTTTAATATAATAATTAGTTGTTTTAAAAGAAGTTTCTCCATTTGATTTTACATAATTATCATGAAAATAATTTCTAGAATTACCAAATATACTATGTTCAATTAATACATGTTCTAAAAGATGTGCAATTCCATCACTTAAACTATATTTTTCATTATTTAAAATAAATTCATTATTAATAGCTCCATATTTAACTATTAATTCAGCATAGCATGAGCTTTTTGTTGAATCTTTATATAAAACAATTTTTAATCCATTAGGTAACGTACAAATTTTATTTTCTTTCATTTTTTTCACCTCTAAAAAAATAAACTGTATCTAGTTTTACTCTAGATAAAAATTTTTCAAATTGCTTTATATCTAAATTTTTATAATATTCATACATTTCCTCTTTAGACTCATCAATATCTAATAAATTATATATAAACTTATCAAGTAAATAATATTTAGAATCCTTTAATTCAACTATATCATACTCTAATTTTTTTATTATCCTATCAACAGATTCTTTAATTATTTTTTCATCTTTTATAACATCCATAATTTCATTTATAGATGCTAAAACATTTTCTTTATTAGATTTATTTATATAAGTTTCAATATAAAATATACCTTTTTTAGAACCACTTAAATTATAGGAATAAATAAGTTTTTTCTCATCTCTTAATTTTTTTAGTATTAAATTTGTTGAATTACTACCTAAAATATCAAGGAGTAGTTTTAAATTTCTTTTATCATTAACATCCATATCTAAAACTTTATAACAAGTATATAAAATAGATTGATTATAATCAAACGACTCTTCAATATAATTTGGTGTTTTACTTAATTTCATATAACAATCATAATCTTCATCAATTGTAATTTTTTTAATATTGAAATATCTATTGTATAGTTTTTTAGCAGATAAATAAGAAATATCGCCATAAAAAATACATATAGGAGTATTATCTATAATAATATTTTTATAATATTCATATAAATCTTTTGGATTGGATTTATAAATTAAATCAATATTATTTAGTTCATTATTTTTTAAATCTCCAGTATCATCAACACAACATATAAATTTTTGATAACTGCTTACTCTTTTATTTTTTAATGAACTATTAATATCTGATGCAATATAATTTTTTTCTCTTTCAAACTGTGTTTCATCAAACATTCCATTTGATACATTTGGAGAATATATCATATCATAAAAGAATTCAAAAGCATTATCTAAATTAAAATCTTTTATTTTATCAGGACTTGGAACTGTCAAAGAAAATTTAATATATAAATTATTGTGTAAAACCATTTCATTAACTGAACAAGATATAATTAATCTTTTAATTTTTTCCAATTTAAATTCTTGTTCATTCTTATATTTATAAGAAGAATTCATAACTATTTGCATAAATATACTATTATCAAACATATGTGAACTATCATATTTTACTGGATATATAAATTCTATTGTAATAGTATTATAATTATTATTTTCTAAAACATAAAAAGAATCTACTTCACGTTTCAATTTAATCACCTACCTATACGCCAAAGGATATGTTTTTAACATATCCTAGTTATTTATTTTAATAATTTCTTTACCACCCATATAAGGTCTTAAAGCCAAAGGAATTCTAATAGAACCATCATTCAAATAATTATTTTCAATTACAGCAATTAAACCACGAGGAGTTGCAACTACAGTATTATTTAAAGTATTTACATAATATGTACCGTTTTCTCCTTTAGTTCTGATTCCTAAACGCCTAGCTTGTGCATCTCCTAAAGTAGAACATGAACCAACTTCAAAATATTTCTTTTGTCTTGGACTCCATGCTTCAACATCACAAGATTTTACTTTTAAATCAGCTAAATCTCCACTACAACATTCAAGTGTTCTAACTGGAACATCTAGGCTTCTAAAAAATTCAACTGTGTACTTCCACATTTTATTATACCAATCCATTGCTTCTTCTGGTTTACATAAAACTATCATTTCTTGTTTTTCAAATTGATGAACCCTATATAAACCTCTTTCTTCTAACCCGTGAGATCCCCCTTCTTTTCTAAAACAAGGTGAGTATGAAGTTAAAGTAATTGGCAAGCTAGATTCTTTTACAATTTGATCTTTAAATCTGCCTATCATAGAATGTTCACTAGTACCAATTAAATATAAATCTTCTCCTTCTATTTTATACATCATTGCATCCATTTCTTCAAATGACATAACGCCTTTTACTACATCACTTCTAATCATAAAAGGAGGAATACAATAAGTAAAACCTTTATTTATCATGAAATCTCTAGCGTAAGCAAGAAGTGCTTCATGCATACGAGCTATATCTCCAAGTAAGTAATAAAATCCTTCTCCACTTGTTCTTCCAGCTGATTCTTTATCTAATCCATTTAAAGCATCAATAATATCAGCATGATATGGAATTTCATAATCTGGAACTATTGGTTCTCCAAATTTTTCTAATTCAACATTATGAGTATCATCCTCACCTATTGGAACAGAAGAATCCATAATATTAGGTATTACCATCATTTTTTCTTTAATTTGTTGTTCTAATTCTGATTGTTCTAATTCTAACTTTTTTATTCTATCACTAATAGATGATATTTCTTCTTTTAATAAATTAGCTTCTTCTTTTTTATTATCTTTCATTAAACTTCCTATTAATGAACTTTTAGTATTTTTTAAACTTCTTAAATTATCTCCTTCTTGTTTTACATTACGAAATTTAATATCTAAATCATATACTTCATCTACTAAATGTAATTTATGATCTTGAAATTTTTTCTTAATGTTTTCCTTTACTAATTCTTTATTTTCTCTTATTAATTTTATATCTATCATATACTTTTTCCTTTCTCTAATTCCCACTTATATATATTTACATATTCAGATGTTTTATATAATCTATGTGATTTGGGAACGCTTTTACGAATAATAAACTTTGAACCTAATTTTTTTATAGTCTTAATAGAAGGTATATTAGTTGGGCTAGCAGTTATAATTAAACTATTAATATTATAGCAACTAGCTATAGCTGATAATAATTTACAAGCTTTATATGCATAATTATTACCATTATATAAAGAAAATATTTCATACTCAATATTTCCTAAATATTCATCACTATTTAATCTTATACCACAATTTCCAATATAGTTAGAATTAATATCAAAAATTTTATAATAAAAAAATTTCTTATCTATAGAACCTATAGTCAGTTCCAATTTTATTTCGTCAGTTTCTAGGCTTTCAAAATCTTTTATATCCATAATTAATCTCCTAACACAAAAAGACCATAATGTAGGAGTGATTAACACGGTGCCATCCTACTTTGGTCTTAATTTTAGATAACGGTATTACCCGGAATTTATTAATTCACTATATTGAAGTAGATTTCATAAACAGTAACTATCAAATTTCCAGCTATATTTGACTCTCTATAAGTTCTTATTTATTACTTAATTTCAAAACGTTTTACATAATTAATTTTAACAAATACTATTATGCATGTCAATATAAAATTTAATACTCACTCGGTTCCATATGTATAAATATATACTTTATTTTATTATCATATTTTTTTAAATCTTGTTCTATTTTTTCAATTATATCATGTGCATGTTTTAAAGTAATATCATCATTCATATTTATATTAGATATTAATTTATAATAAGGTCCATTAATTAAAATATACAAATTTCTTATATTTAAAACATCATTTTCTTTTAATATTATTTTTCTTATATTTTCTATATATTCTTTATCAGTTACTTGAGATTCTAGTATCATACTTAAATTTTCTTTTAATATATTAAAACCTGTTTTAATTATAAATAATGCAACTATAATTGTAGCTATTAGATTACTATATTTAAATATTTTAATATAATTAGATAATTGCATTAATATAATTGATATAAATACTACTATTGATGATAAAACATCAGACTTACTTTCAAGTCCTGATGCTATCAAAATATTATTTTTAAGTTTTAATCCTTTTTTATATATGTAATTAGATAATATATATTTAGACACTATTGTAGCTAAAGATACTAAACTAACTACTAATGATGGTATTATAATTTCTTTATTAAATGAATTAATTATAAGTAAAAATCCTAATGATATAATTACTATAGATATTATAATACTTGTTACATACTCTATTTTACCATGTCCAAAAGGATGTTTACTATCAGCTGGTTTAAGTGATAATTTACTACCTAATATAGATATAAAATCAGTTATTAAATCGCTAAATGAATGAACTCCATCAGCAATTAAACTACTACACTTAAAAATACCACCAAATATTATTTTTACAATTGAAAGTATAATATTAACAATTACACTTACAAGCATTATTTTGCTAACCATTTAATCACCTTATTTAGCTTCATACCAGTTATTACCGTATGAAACATCTATTTTTAATGGAACGTTTAACTCACAAACATTTTCCATTACATTTTTCATAATACTAGTTATTTTTTCTAACTCATCTATTTTACAATCAAATACAAGTTCATCATGTACTTGAATTATTAATTTTGACTTTAAATTTTGTCTAATCATTTCATTATGAATTAAAACCATAGCTTTTTTTATTATATCTGCACTTGTACCTTGTATTGGAGTATTAAGTGCCATTCTTTCTCCAGACTGTCTAATCATATAGTTAGTATTGTATAATTCCTGTATAGTCCTTTTTCTATTAAACATTGTAACTGCATATCCTTCTTTTTTAGCTAGTTCAATAGTTTTATCCATATATTCTTTAATTCCAGGATAAGTAGATAAATAATTTTCTATGAATTTACTAGCTTCTTTTGGAGTAATGCTTAAATTTTCAGATAAACCAAAACTACTTATTCCATATATGATGCCAAAATTTACAGCCTTAGCTATTCTTCTTTGTACTTTAGTTACAGAATCGATATCAACACCAAATATATCAGAGGCTGTTTTAGCATGTATGTCAACACCATTATTAAAAGCCTCAATTAATGAAGGTACTTTAGAAAAATGAGCCAAAATTCTAAGTTCTATCTGTGAATAATCTCCACTTAATATAACAGACTCAGCACTTGGTATAAAAGCTTTTCTAATTAATTTACCATACTCTGATCTAACTGGTATATTTTGTAAATTGGGTTCAATACTAGATAATCGTCCAGTACGTGTCAATGTTTGTGTATATATTGTGTGAACTTTACCATCAGACATAATATTATTTTCTAATCCTTCAACATATGTTGAATATAATTTAGATATAGTTCTATATTCCATAATAAGGTCTATTATAGGATGAATACCCTTTAGTTTATTTAAAACATCAACTGCAGTAGAATATCCATTTTTTCCTTTTTTACCATGAGGCAAATTTAATCTTTCAAATAACACTTCTCCTAATTGTGATGGACTTGATATATTAAATTCAATACCAGCCATTTCATAAATATTACTAGATAAAGTATTTAATTTATTAGTAAATTCACCTCTTAACTCCTCTAAAATATTTTTATCAACATATACACCATTATATTCCATATCACCTAATACTGTTACTAATGGCATTTCAATATCATTATATAACATAGAAATATTTTGTTTATTTATTTCATCTTTAAAATAATCTTTTTTATCAAATATGAATTTAGCTTTACTTGCTATATTATTAGCTCTTACATCTAGAGAAGGAATACTTAATTTATTATTTTTTCCATATATAGTTTCATAAAAAGATATAGAATAACCAAGTTCATTAGCTAAATATGCTATATCATCTTTTACATTATATTCAAGTAATGATGAGGAAATCATTAAATCATCTAAAACTTTAGGTATTTTAATATTTTTCCATTTAAGTGAAACATATAGCTTTTTATAATCATAAGTATATAATTTTTTACCAGACAATATATTAAGATCTTTTATATTATCAAAATCTATATAATATAAATTTTTATCATCACATAATGAGATTCCTATAATTTCACTAGAGTGATAATTCGTACCAAGTATTTCTAGATATATAGCCACATCATCACCTAATTCTATATTAGATAAATCGTTTACTATTTTTACATCAATGCTACTTTCTTTTGTTACATCTTTTTTTATAAATGAGTAAAATTCTAATTCTCCATAAAAATCATTTAATTTATCTGTTGGACCAGTATATTTTAAATCATCTATATTAATATCTATTGGAACATCTTTGTAAATAGTTGCAATCTCATAACTCATATAAGCATCATTTTTATAAGTTATCAATTTATTCTGTGTAGCACCTTTTATTGCATCAATATTATCATATATTCCATCTAAAGTTTTATATTCTTGTAATAATTTTAAAGCTGTTTTTTCACCTATTCCTTTTACACCTGGTATATTATCAGAATTATCTCCCATTAATGCCTTTAAATCAATTATATTAATTGGTTCTATTCCATAATCTGATTTAAATGTTTCTAAATTATATCTAATATAATCTTTTTGTTTTAATAATTTTATGTCAACGTCATTACTAATTAATTGTAATAAATCCTTATCGCTACTTATAATAGTACCTATAAAGTTAGTATCATTACAACAGTATTTAGCAAACGTACCTATTATATCATCAGCCTCATAATTATCAATTTCATAATATTTTATTCCCATATTGATAAGTAATTCTTTAGCAAGCGGAAATTGAATTTTTAACTCATTTGGTGTTTCTATTCTACCACCCTTATAAAAATCATATTTATCATGTCTAAATGTTTTCCCCTTATCAAAAGCAACCATTATATAAGTTGGAGCTTCCTCACTAATTATTTTATTCATCATATTAGCAAATCCAAATATTGCATTAGTTGGTATACCTTTTGAATTTTTCATAAAGTTTCCATTATAAGCAGTAGCATAATAACTTCTAAATAACAAATTATTTCCATCTACTAAAATAATTTTTTCCATATTATCACCTTTTACAATTATATCATAATAAATAAAAAAATTGGCTATATTTAGCCAATTATTTAATGAGTTATAAGATGAATTAATAATATAATTATTTTGCTTCCTCTTGTACTCTAGTTTCTCTTATTACAACAACCTTTATAGTACCAGGATATTGTAATGTTTCTTCTATTTTATTTTTAATATCACGAGCTATTTTATAACTTACAGCATCATTAACTTCCTCTGGTTTTACTATAACTCTAAGTTCACGTCCTGCCTGCATAGCATATGACTTTTCAACACCAGGTATTACATTTGCAATACTTTCAAGTTCTTGTAATCTCTTAACATAATTTTCTAATGAATCATTTCTAGCTCCAGGTCTAGATGCTGACAAGCTATCTGCAATAGAAATTAAAACTGAAATAATTGAAGTAGCAGGGGTATCACCATGATGAGAAGCTATAGCATTGATAACTACATCAGATTCTTTATATTTTTTAGCTAACATAACACCTAGTTCAACATGACTTCCATCTACTTCATGATCTATTGATTTACCAATATCATGTAAAAGTCCTGCTCTTTTAGCTAACGTTACATTTTCTCCAAGTTCACTTGCCATAATACCGGCTAAATGTGCAACTTCTAAAGAATGAGTTAAAACATTTTGACCATAACTTGTTCTAAAATGTAATTTACCTATTAATTCTTGAAGTTCCGGATCAATTTTGGTAAGTCCTAGTTCAAATAACGCAGAAGAAGAATACTCTAACAATCTATTTTTCATCTCACGTGATTCTTTATCATAGATTTCTTCAATTCTTCCAGGATGAATTCTACCATCTTTAATCAAAGATTCTATTGTAACACGTGCAATTTCTCTTCTATATGGATCAAAACTAGATAATACTATTGCCTCAGGTGTATCATCAATTATTAAATCAACACCGGTTACAGCTTCTATTGATCTTATATTTCTTCCTTCCCTACCAATTAATCTACCTTTCATATCATCATTTGGCAAAGTTACAACTGTTACAGTCTGATCTTGTGAAACATCTGCAGCATATTTTTGCATAGAAGATACAAGTAAAGATTTAGCTTTTTTATCAACTTCTAGCGATGCTTCATCTACTCTTTCTTTTATGTACTGTGAAATTTCTAAATTCATCATTTCTTCTACTTTTTCAAGTACTATTTGTCTTGCTTGTTCTTTTGAATAACCAGCAATGTTTTCAAGTAATTCTACTTGTTCTCTTTTTATTTCTTCCACTTTATCTTTTTCTTCTATCAAGTCTTTTTGTTTATTAGTTAAATTATTTTCTCTTTCTTCAAGCATCAACTCACGATTTTGTAAAGTTTGATCTCTTTTATCAATATTATTTTCCCTTAATAATAATCTATCTTCAGATTCTTTTATTTCTTGTTTTTTATCTTTAACTTCTTTATCTAATTCAAGTTTTAATCTATGAGTTTCTTCTTTTGCTTCAAGTAAATAATCTCTTTTAATTTTTTCAGCATCATGTGATGCTTTATCTACTATTTCAACTGCTTTTTTTGAAGCTGAATTTATTTTAAAATAATTAAACAGAATCATTATTGTGCTTCCAACAAAAAGTCCTATTAAACTAAATAAAATGGAGAAAAGTACCATATCCATAAATACCCTCCATCTATAGAGTTTTACCTCTAAAACTATTTTATCATTTAAATAAAATTTAATCAAGAAAAAAATATGTTGGAAAAAAGAGAAAAATATTGTATAATTATATAAGAATAATTGGAGGGGAAATATATGTTGGGTAAAATAATATATATGAATAATACAACTGCACATGTATTAGTTTCTGATAATATAAAAGTATCAACTAATATTATGAATATGCATGTTATATTTGAAGATTCTAATAAAAAAGTATTAGGAGAAATAGAAGATATAGAAAAAAATATTATAAGAATTAAATTTTTAGGAGAAATAGAAAACAATAGATTTATTGGTGGTGTTATTAGAAAGCCTACTATGGAAGCTAAAATTAGACTTATAAATAGTGATGAACTTAAAATAATAATGGGTGAAAAAAGTAATACTACATTTAATTTAGGTACAAGTGCATTATATGATGGATACCCTATAAATATAGATATAAACGACTTTTTTTCAAACCACTTAGCTATTTTTGGTAACAGTGGAAGTGGTAAATCATGTGGTGTTGCAAGACTTTTACAAAATATATTCACAACACCTGATTTTATACCTTATAAAGCAAATATATTTATATTTGATACATATGGAGAATATCATAATGCATTTACTAATTTTAGCCAAATTAATCCAAATTATAAATTTAAATATTATACTACTAATAAAAATGATACAATGGGTGAAAAATTACAAATACCACTTTGGCTTTTAGATATAGATGATATTGCATTATTATTAAATGCTACTAATCATGCACAAATGCCAATAATAGAACGTATGCTTAAACTAGTTAGAATATTTGCATCTTCTGGTGAAATGGCAACTAAATATAAAAATCATTTAATAGCAAGTGCTATAATGAATATTTTATATACAAATCAAACAGCAAGTAGTAAGAAAAATGATATATTTAATATATTTAATACATGTACTACTAATGAATTTAATCCTGAAGCTGTTATTCAAGGTGCTGGATATACAAGAAAATTTAGAGAATGTTTTTTAATTAATGATAAAGGAAACTTTTCAGAAAGTGTTTTATTAAGTGAATACGTATCAAGTTTTATAGATGAAACTTTAGAACAATATCAAGATAATAATAACTATTATTTTACTTTATTAGATTTAGAAAAAGCTCTAAATTTTACTATGATATCAGAGGGACTACTTAAAAATGAAAAACAATACGATAGCGCTATCTCACTTAAAGTAAGACTACATTCAATATTAATTAGTGAATATTCCACTTATTTCGATGTTTCTTCTTATATGACCAAAGATCAATTTATTGCATCACTAATAAGCTCAAATAATCAAAAAGCACAAGTAATTAACTTTAACTTAGAAGATGTAGAAGATTGGTTTACTAAATTCGTAACTAAATCATTTATAAAAATGTTATTTAATTATGTTAAAAACTTACCTAATAGAGCAGTATTACCATTTCATATCTTCCTAGAAGAAGCACATAGATATGTACAAAATGATAATGATACATACTTACTTGGTTATAACATATTTGATAGAGTTGCCAAAGAAGGAAGAAAATATGGTATATTGTTATGTTTGATATCACAAAGACCAGTTGAATTATCTGATACAGTTGTATCACAAGTTGCTAACTTTTTAATATTTAAAATTACGCATCCACTTGATGTTGAATATATACAAAAAATGTTACCTAATATAAGTAATGAAATTGTAGAAAAACAAAAAAGCTTACAACCTGGTACTTGTATGGCATTTGGTAGAGCATTTAAAATTCCTATGATTGTTAGAATGAAATTACCAGATCCACTTCCATCAAGTAGTAACTGTGATATATTACAAACATGGAAATAAAAGAATTGCAAAATTGCAATTCTTTTTTATATTTAAATTATACTTCTTTTTTAACAGGTTTATTAGCTTTTAAGCCATAGTATTCTCTTACTTTAGCATCTATTTCATCACATAATTCTTTATTTTTCTTAAATAGTTCTTTAACATTTTCTTTGCCTTGCCCTATTTTTTCGCCATTATAAGAATACCATGCACCACTTTTAGCAATAATTCCAACTTCACTTGCTAAATCAACTAATTCGCCTTCATGTGATACACCTTCACCATACATTATATCAACACTACATGATTTAAAAGGTGGAGCCATTTTATTTTTAACAACTTTAATTGATGTTTTATTACCAACTATATCTGTTCCAAGTTTAATTGCCTCAGATCTCCTTATTTCAAGTCTTACTGAAGAATAAAATTTAAGTGCTCTACCACCTGGTGTAACTTCTGGATTACCAAACATAACACCTACTTTTTCTCTTAATTGGTTTATAAATATTGCAACAGTATTGGTTTTATTGATAACACCTGCTAATTTTCTTAATGCTTGACTCATTAATCTTGCTTGTAGGCCAACATGCGAATCTCCCATTTCACCTTCTATTTCAGCTTGTGGAACTAATGCAGCTACTGAATCTATTACGATAACACTAATTGAACCACTTCTAACTAATGCTTCTGTTATTTCTAAAGCTTGTTCACCATTATCAGGTTGTGATAATAATAATTCATCAATATTTACCCCTAAATTTTTAGCATACTGTGGATCTAAAGCATTTTCTGCATCTATAAAAGCACATCTTCCACCTTTTTTTTGAGCTTCAGCTATAGCATGAAGTGCAAAAGTTGTCTTACCACTTGATTCTGGACCATATATTTCTATAATTCTTCCCTTTGGATAACCACCTATTCCAAGTGCTAAGTCAAGTGATATAGAACCAGATGGAATAACATCAGTTTCTATTTTTTCATTATCGCCAAGCTTCATTATAGAACCTTTACCAAATTGTTTTTCTATATCTTGTAAAACTTGATCTAAAGTTTTGTCATTTGTTTTTGTCATATATCCTCCTAAAACTATAATAATTATAAATGATAAAAATATAAAAGTCAATACAAAATCGAACTAAAGTTCGTTTTTTTTATAATATATTTAAATTACCCTCTACTAATTATATACGAAAAAAATCTCTAAAATCCTTTTTTTTCTTAAAAAAAACTAAAATTTTTTTTATTTTAGTTATCGAAAATATCATTTTTATTTATTTGATAGTATTGTATACAAGAATAAACAGATAAAACAGTTGCTATTATTAGTATAATATCAGAAACTTGAATATTAAGTAATTCAAATGGTAAATTACCAAATAAAGTTAATATAATACCAATCATTAAAAATATAGTTTTATACTTAGATGATTTTATAGAAGATACAACATGACGCTTACTAGCTACCATATACTTAATTACATCTACAATTATATCTCTTGTAACAATTATTAATGTAATTAATGGATTAATAATTCCTTGACTAGATAAAATTATCAATATAGAATTTACTAAAAATTTATCTGCTATCGAATCTAGCATTGTACCTAAATCAGTAACCATATTTTTTTTACGTGCTACCTTACCATCTATTATATCAGTTATAAAAGCTATAATAAATAAAAATCCTGCTATTAAATATTTTATATCTATAACAATCAATTCATTAATAAATAATTTAGTTTGTGTTATACCTAATGTATCTAATGGAAACAAAAGTATAAAAATAATTAAAATAGTAAGAACTATTCTTGAAATAGTTATTTTATTTGCTACGTTCATAAAAACCTCCATAAACTAAATTATCTACTTTATCCTTAGGCTTAGCAATTGAATAAAGCAAAAATATTATTATTCCTATAAGTAAAATTATAGAAATATAAGCAATAATTTGAAATAAAGTATCATTTTTTCTTTCAATTGTATAAGGAGATCTAATCCTATTTTCTTCTAATTTTTTATTTTTACTTTCTTTTTTTATATCTTCTAAAGATAATTTTGATGTATAATCAAATAAATATTCGTTAAATTCATCTACCAAATCATCTTTATTTAAACCTAAATATTTAGAATAATCTCTTATAAAATATTTTATAGACGCTATATCCTGAAATGAAGAAACATCCCCACTTTCAAGAAGTTCTATTTTACTTGGCTCCAATTTCAAATCCTGGGATACTTCATCTATACTAACCCCCATTCCCTCACGGGCAGATTTCAATTTTTCTCCAATTTCATTCATTAAATTCACCTCATAATTAATAAAAAAAAATAATACTTATAAGCCATGTTCTGTACTCAATTGAGAGTGACAAACATCTATCTACTAGTATTACTAGTTCTAAAATAAGTTACTAATTCCCTATTTTAAACTCCCCTACCATAATTTGGGTTTCTTGCTTGCGGGGTTTACCTCGTTTCATTTCATCTATTACTAGAATAATCGTCTCTGTGGCACTTTATGATTACAATAATCCATTTAGGAATTACTTCATCGCCGTTAGTTAATAAACTACCTTAGGTTATTTTTTCCCTAAGCACAATCACTACTGCCATTTCAGGACAGTGCAAGCATGGACTTTCCTCTATATTTCTATAGCGTTTGTCAAGTATTATTCTTTTCCATATATTATTTTTTCTAAATTAGATAATCTTTTTAGAACATCAACACTATTAGTTCCACTTTCAGTTTCACTTGTTATAGCATCTAATTTTGTTCTTAAATTTCTAATTTCTTGTTTAAGCTTTAAATTATCGTTAGTTAGATTTTTAACTTCTATTGCTAACTCTTTATTTATTGCTGTAAACTCTTCATAGTCACGCATAACAAGATCTAAGAATTTATCTACTTCTTGAGGTCTATAACCTCTAGTATCTATTTTAAATTCTTTTTCAAATATATCCTTAACTGTAAGCATAATTCTATCTTGATACATAACTACTCACCCAGAAAAATTATATAACAAATTAATACTTTTTGTCAATATACTCAAATTTTTTGTTAAATAATATAGAAAGTTTAATCATATCAACATCATCTATCATTTCATCTATCATATTAAAAATATCGTTCATAATATCACCAAAATTATTAAAACATATATATAAAATAATTTCATTAGTTTCGACAAAACTAGAATTAATTTGACAATTTAAACACTATAAATAGATAGTATTTTTTAAAATTTTATAGTATAATGATAATGGTGGTAAAATGAATTATCCAAATGGCATAAAAAAAGAATACAAGCTAAGTACTAGTAATAGAGGAATGAATTTAGAAACTGATATAAATGAAACTAATATTTACTATAGGGATAATAATATTGCAGTGATTTATAAAAAACCTACTCCAATAACTATTAATAAGGTAGATTATAAGTCAAGAGTTGATGCAATCATCACTGAAGCTCATTTTAAAACTCCATCTACAACTGATTATAATGGTGTTTATAAGGGAATGTATATTGATTTTGAAGCCAAAGAAACCAGAAAAGAATATTTTCCACTTGCAAATATACACGCTCATCAAATTAAACATTTAAATCAAATAAAAGATTGTGGTGGAATAGGATTTATTATAGTAAGATTTGTACTTAAAGGTGAAACTTACCTACTTACTATAGAATGTTTAAATGATTTCTTAAATACAAGTAAAAGAAAATCAATTCCAATCGAATATTTCAAAGAAAAAGGATATGTTATAAAAGAAGGGTTTAAACCATATTTAGATTATCTTAAAATAATAGATGATATAAGGAGTGATACAAACAAATGAAAAAAAATAACAATGTTAGAAAAAACAACACTAAAAATAAAGTTAATAATAAAATAAATAACAAAATTAATAATAAAGTTAATAAAAATGAGCAAAATAATGGAATTATGAAATTAGTAAAATCTAATATTAAACCAATAATAATAACTACAGTAAGTATATTATTACTATTAATAGGTTCATTTACTGTTGGTTTTAAAGAATCATTAATAGTAATTATTATCCTTGATATTATGGCATATTTAATTTTAATGCCTAAAAAAAGAAAAAAATCTACTGCAAAAGATAAGCTTAAAACCTTCTTAATTATAATAGTTTGTTGTATGATAATACTTCTTATCTTATTTGCAACATTTATGGGGTATATAATAGTTACGGCACCTGATTTTGATCCTAACTTATTATATACTAAAGAATCATCTGTACTATATGATAAAGATGAAAATGAAATTGGTAAAATCGGTGGAGCTGAAATTAGAGTAAATGTTACTTATGATGAATTATCAGAATCTTTAATAGATGCAATTATTGCTACAGAAGATTCTAGATTCTTCCAACACAGTGGAGTTGACCTACCAAGATTTATAAAAGCTTCAATATCACAAGTTCTAGGTAAAGGTGGCGGTGGTGCTTCTACTCTTACTATGCAAGTATCTAAAAATACCTATACTTCTAGAGAAGATGAAGGAATTAAAGGAATTATACGTAAATTTTCAGATATTTATATGGCAGTATTTAAAATAGAAACACATTATACTAAAGAAGAAATATTAGAATTTTATGTTAACTCAAATACTTTAGGATATCATATATCTGGTGTAGAACAAGCAAGTCTTACATACTTTAATAAGCATGCAAGCGAATTAAACCTATCAGAATCAGCAATGATTGCAGGTATGTTTCAAGCGCCTATTGGATATGAACCCTACACTAATCCTACAGAATGTGAAGAAAGAAGACAAACTGTTTTATATCTTATGCTAAGACATGGCTATATTACAAAGGAAGAATATGATATGGCACTAGAACTTTCTGTTGATAAATTACTTGTAGAAAAAAAAGAAGACAGCAGTAATTATCAATCATTTATAGATACAGCAGCCAGTGAAGTTATGAATAGATTTGGTGTTGATCCATATAAAACACCTTTAAAAATATATACAACAATGGATAGAGACATGCAAAATAATATGAACGACGTATTTAGTGGCAAAACATATAAATGGGTTGATGAAAAAATACAAGCAGGTTCAGTTGTTCTCGATGTAAATGATGGTTCTATTAGAGCACTTGGTGCTGGTAGAAATTATGTTGCATTAGGAACAAACCGTGCTACTGATATAAATAGACAAATAGGTTCTACCGCTAAACCATTATATGATTACGGTCCTTACATTGAATATAATAATGGATCAACTTATACTATATTTACTGATGAACCATATTCATATTCAGATGGTGGTGAACTTGTAAATTTTGACTACAAATTTATTGGTACTAATACATTACATGATGCTTTAATGCAATCTAGAAATATTCCAGCAATTAAAGCTTTTCAATCAGTTAAAAATAGTAATATTAAAAATTTTGTTACTAATTTAGGTTTATCTCCTGAAGTTGATTCATCTGGCATGGTTCATGAATCACATGCATTAGGTGGATATGAACCAGGTGAATCCCCTCTTTCTATGGCTGGAGCTTATGCAGCATTCTCTAACGGCGGATATTATAATGAACCACATACTGTTACTAAAATTGTTTATATAGAAACTAATGAAGAAGAAGAAGTTAAACCTACTAAAAAAAGAGTGATGAGTGAATCTACTGCTTACATGATTACTTCAGTATTAGAAGATACAGGTTCTTATGCAATAGGAAAATATGTAAATGGAGTTAATTATTGTGGTAAAACAGGTACTACTAACTTAACACGTACAGTAATTAATAATTATGGTTATCCTAGTAATGCTATAAGAGATAGATGGATAATGAGTTATAATAATTCATATGTAATTTCGTTATGGTATGGATACGATGAACTATATAAAGATTACTATCTAACAATGAGTAAATCAGATCATAAAAATGTTTTCCAAGCTATAGCTAAAGCTGTTTATACAAAAAAATCCACTTGGACTATGCCTAGTAGTGTTGTAAAAGTAGAAGTTGAAAAAGACTTACCTACTGCAATGTTACCTAGTGAATATACACCAAGTAATATGAAAACAACAGCATATTTTAAAAAAGGTACTGAACCTACACAAACATCTGATAGATATTCAAAATTATCAAATGTAACTAATTTAAAATATAGTGATGGTAAAATTACTTGGGATGCTATTAAAACACCTAACTTTATAGATAGTGAATATATTAATAAATTATTTACTAAATTATATACAAATGAAAAAACAAGAAACGAAAGAATTCAAGAAAGAATTAATTACAATAATACTAATATAGGAACTATTGTTTATGAAATATATGAAAAAGCACAAGACGGCACTTTAACACTTATAGGTACTACTGATAAAACGTCATATGATTTTAATGCCAATGGAAATATAGTTGTTAAAACAGCATATACAATATTTAAAGATAATAGATCCAGTGGTAGTGAATTAGTAGTAGAAGGAAACGTAATAACTTCTGAATTAAGTGAAAGTTCTACTATAACATTAAAAATTGGTGATACTTACACTGAATCTAAAAAACCAGTTATTGTACTTGAAAATGGTATAACTGATGTAACTAATAAAGCTAAAATAACTAAAACTATAATTAGAGGTAGTGATAAAAGTGAATTTGATGATACATTTAAAATTACTACTACTACTGCTGATACATATACGATTAAATATAAAATAGTATATGGAAATTATACTAATACATTAACTCAAATAATTAATGTAAAATAAAAAGACTTTAAAAGGTCTTTTTTGTTATACCAATAAAAAAGAATTAAATACAATTAACTCCTTTTACATATATTTTTTAATTTACAACTATCACAACTAGGTTTTATAGCCTTACAATAGTATCTGCCAAATAATAATAATTGATGATGTAATCTACAATAATTTTCACCTTTAAAAAATTTATATAATTTTTTTTCAGTTACTAAAACATCATCACTTTTAGTTATACCAAGTCTTTTACTTACCCTTTGTACATGAGTATCTACTGCTATATATGGTTCATTATATATATTGCTTAAAACAACATTAGTAGTTTTTCTACCAACACCAGGTAATTTTTCTAAGAAATCTCTATCATTTGGAACAATATCATTAGATTCCTTTAATTTATTAGCTATTCCTATTATATTTAATGCTTTTTTATTATATGTACCAAGTGGTTTTATAATTTCTTTTATATCTGTTACTGAAGCATTTCTTAATTCCTCTAAATTTTTATATTTATTAAATAAAATATTAGTTACCTCATTTACTCTTTTATCTGTAGTTTGAGCACTTAACATAGTAGCAATTAATAATTCATAATCTTTATTATAATTTAATTCACATTTAGGATCAGGTATAATTTCATTTAAATAATCAATTATCTCTTTCATTTAACCAATCATAATCAAATAATTTATTTTGTTTTTTTTCTTTATATTTTTTCTTATCATTTAAAACATCTTTTTCATTTTTTATACCTTTTTTATCCCAATCTCTAATGATTTTATCTATGTATCTTAAATTTGTAACTCCATTAAATACAGCCTCTTTAAGAGCTAGAAGAATAATTTCATCGTTAAAATCCTTTTGCCAATCCGAAATAATTTCATAATCAAGAGGAGATAAAGTTCTACCAAATTCACTTTCAAATTTATCAAATATATTTGTTTTTTCTTTTTTTGTCTCGCCATTAACTACTAAAAAAGATATTTTATTATATAATTCATCTAAATTAATAATTTCTTCCATAACCTTATTATTAACAATATCAATTTTTAATATATCTTTTTCAACTAATGAATTAACTAGGTCCATTACTTCGTTTAAAGTAAAATTTAAATCTTTTGCTATTAATTTAGGATTAAAACTTGAATCAGTATTAATTAAATATATTATTAAAATAAATTCAGAATCTGTTATATTTAATTTTCTATAATTTTTAATTAATATAGGAGGTATATTAAAAGGTTCACTTTTTATTAATGATATTACCTTATCGATCATTGTTAACCCTTTCATTTACTTTAGTTTTAAATATAGAATATAAAATACTTGATACTGGTACACTTACAAGCATTCCAAATAATCCAAATAAATTGCCCCCTACTAATACTGCTAACATTACCCATAAAGCAGGTAATCCTACCTTTTTACCTACTACTTTAGGATATATCAAATTATTTTCAATTTGTTGTATTATCTGGAACATCACAAAGAACCAAAACGCCTGTACTGGAGATGTTACAGCTATTAGTATTACCCCAAATATACTTGCAATTAAAGCCCCAAATATTGGTATTAAGGCAGTTACTGTAATAAGTGAAGATATAGCAAGCGCATAAGGAAATTTAAATATTGTCATAGCTATTAAAAACATAGTACCTAATATTAAAGCTTCCAAACACTGTCCTGTTATAAAATTATAAAAAGTTTTATTTGATATATCTAATATTTCGAAAATTTTATTATTAACATTTTCACTTAAATAGGCTTTCATTACTTTTTTTACTTGTAAAGCTAATGTTTCTTTTTGAGCTAAAATGTAAACCGAAAATACAATTCCCATTACAAATGACGTTATACTAGATATTATATTTGATATAAAATTAATTGAATTAGATAATAGTACATCCATACTACCAGTTACAAAATTAACTAAATTAGAAGTTATATTATCAAAATTAATTGAATCAATGTAATTTTTTAAATCTGGATAATCTTTAACAAGATTAGTTAAATACTTATCTAAATTAGTTAAAGCTATAGGCAATGTATTTATAAGCTGGGTTAAAGCATCTATTAAATCTGGAATTACTAAAACTAATACAAACGATATAACTAGTAATACTATTAACATAGATATAGTAATTGAAATTATCCTTCTTGTTTTATTATTTAATTTTTTAATTTTTTTTAATTTATTTTCTATTAATGAAACTATTACATTTAAAACAAATGCAAAACATAATCCCAATATAAAAGGAAAGAAAACATTTATTATTTTCATTACTATACCTAATATAAAAGGAATATTTTTAACTACATAAACAAATAATACTGTAAACATAATAAGTAAAATAATAATTTTAATATTTTTTTTATTTAACTCCATATTATCACCTTTAAGTATCTATTATATATTATTAACGTATTCTAAGCAAGCCTGATCTAATTTTTTTATTAATTCGTCACATTCTTCAAAACTCTTTAACTTAGCGCCACTTGCTAAGGCATGTCCACCACCATTAAATTGTGAAGCTATAACATTTATAACTGGACCACGAGATCTTATAGAACATTTAATATAATTATTAACTGAATCATAAGAACAAAAAATACTCACCAATATTTCTTCAATATTATCAAAATTATTAATTAAATTACCTGCTGTTGAAGCATCAACATTGTGTTCTTTTAAAGTTTTTTCATCTAACTTTATATAAGCAAGTTTATTTTCTGTTACTATCATATTTGTTGTTATATAGGCATTGAATTTTAAATCATTTAAATTTCTAGAATACATCTGTGGATATAATGAAACAAAATCTATACCTGTTTTTTTTATTAAAGAAGATACTAAATCAAATGTTTTAACAGTAGTATAATTATACAAGAATCTATTAGTGTCTCCAATTATTCCCATAAATAATTTTTCTGCAGCACTTTTAGGAATTTTTAAGTTAGATTTAAATGCAAATTCAATAATCATTTGACTTGCTGATGATGCTGTATCATCTATATATTCTATATCACAAAACTTTTCTATAAATGGATGATGATCAATTTTAATTTTAAATTCAAAATCATCAGGATTTACTCCATCTACTCTTTTCCTATCAGGAGTATCTGTAACAATTAATAGGCTTTCATCAGTTTTAACATTTTTATCCATTGCTCCAAAATACTTAAATCTACTAGATGAATTTCCAACAACATAAACGTTTTTATTTGGAAAATTATACTTGATTATTTCCTTTAATCCTACACTACTTCCAAGTGCATCAGGATCAGCTCCAACATGACGAGCTATTATAATATTATTATATTTTTTTATTGCTTTTAGTATTTTTTTATGATTCACATAAATCACTCTTTCTACCAAAACTATTATACTATATTTAAAAAATTTAGTCCACAAAAAAAGGCCTTTTAGCCTTCTATAAATGAGTATGAATCACGAGCAATCATAACTTCTTCATCAGTTGGAATTACATAACATGGAACACTTGAATCTTCCTTAGTAATTAAGCCTTCTTTTCCAAATCTCATTTCTTCATTTAATTCTTTATCGATTTTTATACCTAAACAAGTTAATCTATCAAGAATCATTCTTCTAACATGAGCTGAATTTTCACCAACACCTGCTGTAAATGCAATTGCATCAACGCCACCTAACTCAACATAATATTTAGCTATATAGCTAACAACAGAATTTACAAATAAATAATGTGCCATTTTAGCTTTATGATCATTTTCACTAATTTTAGCTTCTATATCTCTAAAATCACTACTTATATCACTAATACCTAACATACCACTTTTTTTATTTAAAATAGTATCAACTTCTTCTATTGAAAGTCCTGTATTTTTCATAATATATGGAATGATACTGTAATCAATATCACCTGAACGTGAACCCATTACTATACCTGCATTTGGAGTAAATCCCATAGATGTATCAACACATCTACCATCTCTTACTGCTGAAACAGATCCACCATTACCTAAATGACAAACAATAATATTAGAATATTTTTTATCTAAAATATCAGTTAATCTTTCTGAAACATATTTATGACTCATTCCATGAAATCCATATTTTCTAATTCCATATTTTGTATACCATTCATTTGGAACAGCATATAAATATCTTTCTTCATCTATAGTTTGATGGAAAGCTGTATCAAAACAAGCGACTTCTAAAGCATTAGGTATTTCTTTTATAAATGCTCTTATTCCCATTAAATGCGCTTTATTATGAAGTGGTGCTAAAGGAATTAAATCCTCGATATCCTTTATAACTTCATCAGTTATTATTACTGATTTATTGTATTTAGCGCCTCCATGAACAATTCTATGTCCAATTGCTTTTATTTCATCTAATTGTTTTATGACACCATTTTTAATTAATTCTTCTACTAAATATTCAACAGCATCGACATGAGTTTTTAATCTAACTTCTCTTTTTAATTTTTCACCATTATATTTAATAGTGTAAAAACTTCCATCAATTCCAATTCTTTCAAAAACTCCTGAAATTAAAACTTTTTCTTCTGGCATTTCATACATTTGAAATTTCAATGATGAACTTCCAGCATTTACCGATAATACTTTCATAAATCCTTCTTTCTTTATAAATTATATTCAAATACTTCACAATTTTGAATCGTTATTTCACCTAGAACTCCATCAGCTGGAATTCCTTTAAAATAATAATATAATACTCTCATTATTCCACTATGTGTAACAATTATAATATTTTTATCACCATATTTTTTTAAGTCATCTACCAATAATGCTACTCTATTGTATAAATCTCTAACTGATTCAGCCTTTTCATATTTGATATCTTTATTATAATTCCAATAATCAGAAAAGTTTATAGAAGATTTTTTAGCTCCTGTAAACTCTCCATGATCACGGCCTAATAATTTATCACTATATTCTATTTTGATATTACCATCACTTATTATTTCTGCGGTTTGTTTGCATCTATCTAAAGGTGATGATACTATTAAGTCTATATTTTTATCTTTAAAATATTCTTTTACTTTTTTAGCTTGTAAAATTCCATTTTCATCTAATCCACTGTTTATTCTTCCGACTAAACAGTCTTTAGAATTCTCTAGAGTTTCACCATGCCTTATAACATATAATTTCATATTTTTCTAATCCAATCTATTTATATTTGGAGAGGAAATTCCACCTGAACTACCACTTGAAGTACCGCCTGAAGCACCACCTGTTGAAGTACCATGATTAATATTGCCACCTGTAGGTCTACCATTACTTATAGTATTATCAAATAAATCACAATATACATCCTCTTCTAATTTATCACCTATAAATATATTAATTAAGAATGCTAGTAAAGTTGGAACAATAAACAATAAAGCTGCTGCTATTAATCTTCTTATAAATCTCTTACTTGCATCTTTCATTTCTTTATTTGCATCACCAGATGCAACTGCTTTAGCAAAATCAATCATTCCAAGTAATACAGCAAGTAATGGTCCTGCTACTTTAATAATATTAAATATTTTATTTATTTCTTTAGATAAACCTCCTGTTACAAATCCACATCCTGTACTTATATCATCTAAACTCAAAACTCCATCATTTACAAGATTATTTAAGAAATTAGTAAAAGATGTACATTCAGCCTTTTTAACAGTGTTATTAGATTCATACCTGTATACACTTGAACAATATTTTTTAATTTTTTCTATTGCTATTATTGTATATTGTCCTGCATTAGAAGCACATTCAGTAGAAGTACAAAATTTATCATTTGCATCTATACTACTTAATATTGTAGGTAAACCTCCAACAGTTAAAGTATAATCTAATGCCTTTGGTGCATATATACTTAATGGATTCTTAAGTCCTCCTAAATATTCCCTAAATGTAGTATCATATGTATCTGTCTTATCACTTTTTTTTAAAGTCAAATACATAGCTCTAGGATCTGAGTAATCAAGATTAACATCATTTTGATTAGGACATGAACCATTATCAAGTGCTGAAATATATTTTCCATAAGATTCCGCACTAATTCCAAAATGATAATAACTACTTGCATAATATAAAATAAGATTTGTATAAGAGGAACTATATGGATCATTTAAAGTTTGTTCATCTCTATATTCTTTACCATTTAAATTTTCAATATAATATGAATAACTATATGAGTTAGTTAATTTATTTTTTTTAAAATAGAAATCAATAATCACATTATCTAAGTTAGTTTTTTCACCTAAAATAGTTTTTCTATATGGGCCACAAGTTAATATATCTTCTTTTGTGATGTTATTTTCAAAATCCATTTTTTCAAATTCAAAATGTGGATTAGGGCTTGATGAATCTCCTGCATCAACTGTAAATGAATATGTATAATCAGAAAAGGTAAATGGCATAGTTGGACAGTTGCCATTTTCTTTATTTGTTTCTAAATATGATTGCTTATATTCAGTAATGAAACTATTTCTATTAGAAAAATTAACATTTATACCACCATTTGATTCTAATGTATAATCCCCATTTTTCTTCTTGTTAGAAAATGTTTTTATTATATACTGTTTTAATTCACTGTTTTCTTTAAATGAACCAGTATTTATATCATAATTTTGATCATAATTATAAAATTTATCAGTAGCAGTTAAATTATATATTAAACTTCCATTGTTATACCACACATTTAAAACTGCACCTGGTAATATACTAGAATGATCATCATTAGTTTGCCCAACATAAGTACAATCTGGTATATTACTTATTGGTTTAAAAGTATAATACCCATTTACACTTACTATGCTTGTTGAAAAATATAAATAATCTTTGTTACCATCAGCATTTGGTCTATACACCAAATAACTAGGACAAGTTCCATTACTTTCTTTAAATGATATTGAAGGGGATACTACACCATCTGCGTTTTCCCAGTTTTGTATACTCCACTTAGTTCCACTTTTTGTATGTTGCTCACCGTCTAAACTATTTTCTTTAGAAATTGTTGAGAAAACTTTTACTTTAGGAGACTCTGTAGACTCATCATTCATATCTACATAATAAGTTAAATTTTTGCCATTTTCTGTATATGTATATACACAAACATATTTCTCAGCTTTAACTACATTTACATTTATTATAAATATACTTAAGAAAATAGCTAAACTATAAAATACTTTTTTCAATTTAATCACCTACTTTTTATCCACAGGTTTCATAGTTGGGAATAATACAACATCTCTTATTGAATCTTGATTATATATTAACATCATTAATCTATCAATTCCAAAACCTAAACCTGAAATTGGAGGCATTCCTTGTTCCATAGCATCCATAAAATCTTCATCTAAATCCATAGTTTCATCATCACCTTGCATTTTAGCTTTAGCTTGTTCTTCAAAATTCTTTCTTTGAATTTCTGGATTTACTAATTCAGAATATGCTTTACATAACTCTGTTCCACAAGCTACAACTTGGAATACATCTATAACTCTAGAATCATTATCATTTCTTCTAGCTAGTGGGATTAAAACTGCTGGATAATTATATAAAATTGTTGGTTGAATTATATTTTCTCTTATTTTTCTTTTATATACAAAATCTATTATTTGACTAAGTGATTTATATTCTTCTAAATCTTCACTACTAAATAAATTATTTTCAATTATCTTATTTTTTAATTCTGTTGGATCAGTAATTGATAAGAAATCAAAACCAAATACTTTATTCATTTCTTCTACATAGTTAATTCTATCCCAATTTTCCTTACCAAAATCTAATAAATTACCTTGATATTCTATAGTAGTAGTTCCTTTTAATTCTAATAATAAATTTTTTATAAATTTTTGATAAAAGTTAATATTATCTTCAAAATTCCAATATGAAGCATACCATTCTATTTGAGTAAATTCTTGTAGATGTTCTTTATCCATCCCTTCATTTCTAAAACATTTAGCAACTTCATATACCTTATCAAATCCACCAGCTATTAATTGTTTTAAATAAGTTTCAGGTGCTATTCTAAGATTCATATCTAAATCTAGCGCATTATGATGTGTAAAAAAGGGTTTAGCTGCAGCACCACATACTGCTGTTTGCATAATTGGTGTTTCAACTTGTAAAAATCCATTTTCACCTAAAAATTTATGGACAAATGCATAAAATTTACTTCTACCTAAAAATACATTTCTAGATTCTTCGTTTGATATTAAATCAACATATCTTTGTCTATATTTCATTTCAGTGTCATTTAAACCGTGGAATTTTTCTGGTAATGGTCTTAGAGCTTTACCTAAAAATTTAAAAGTTTTAACTCTTAGAGTTTTCTCACCTGTTTGTGTTGTAAACATTTCACCAGTTACACCTATAAAATCTCCAGAATCTATTTGTTTTTTAAAGAATTCATAATTTTCAGGACCTACTTCATCAATTTTAAATTCTAATTGTAAATCCCCTTCTAAGTCTCTAATTCTAACAAAACTTAATTTTCCCATTTTTCTTGTGAATATTATTCTGCCTGCTACACTAACATCACTAACTCCATCAGCTAAAAATTTAGCATCTTTTAAATAGTGAGTTCTCTTATATTTGTCAGGATATGGATTACATACCTTAGCAATCTCAGATAGTTTTTCACGTCTAACTATTTCTTGTTCACTTAATTCTCTCATTTTATCTCCTCAATTCTCGTATTTGTAAATCTATCAGCAATAGATAAATGTTTATAACTATATAATACCATAAAAGCACTTATAATTACTACTAAAAGTTGTAAAAATGAAAATAAATTTATTAAAATAAAATAAATATTATCATTTGGTATATAAAGTATCATAAACATAAATAACATAAAGCCTAATCCATATAGTAAAACACTTCTGCCAATCAAATCATTTTTAGTTAATACATTATCACTACATATTTTTAATTTA
Organism: uncultured Bacilli bacterium; assembly: GCA_934169415.1. Taxonomy (GTDB): domain Bacteria; phylum Bacillota_I; class Bacilli_A; order RF39; family UBA660; genus Faecisoma. The sequence goes on along the minus strand of CAKPNP010000002.1, from coordinate 5,931 downwards.
AATATTTTATATCCTATAGTAGTATTCATACAATATGGAATAAGTACTGTAAATATTATAATGATTACAGTTGATGCTATATTTACACCAATATCTTTTTTATCACTTTCATGTATTAGATGTTTATAACTTTCAAAGTATTCTTTTTTATCAATTCTATTTTCAAATAATCTTTGATTTAATATAGATAATTCTAAATCATATTCGTTTTTAAACGTAGTATCTATAAAAAAAGTTAAACTAAATATTATTAAAATATCAATTAAGTATGCACAAAATCTTTTAAATATCATTTCTAATCTCACCTACTAAAGCTATAAATTCTTCTTTAGTTTCTACTTTCATAAATCTGTTTTTATATTCTTTGTTAAAACCTTTTAAATAATAACCAATCTGTGTTCTTAAAGAAAGTATTGCATTTTTTTCGGTTTTATATTCTAATGAATATTCTAAATGTTTTAATAATAAATCCAGTATTTCATCTTTAGTAGGATAAGTAACTAAATTACCTGATAAATACTCAAGACACTGTCTAATAAGCCAAGGGTTACCTATTGCCCCACGGCCTATCATAACTGCATCACAATTAGTTTCTAAAATCATTCTTTTAGCATCATAACAAGTCTTAATATCACCATTACCTATTACAGGTATCTTAACACTTTCTTTTACAGCTTTTATTATACTCCAATCAGATAATCCAGTATATCCTTGAGCTCTTGTTCTTGGATGAACAGTTATAGCACTAGCACCAGCTTTTTCAACTATTTTAGCAATCTCTACTGCATTTATCGAATTACTATCCCATCCACTTCTGATTTTTACAGTAACTGGAACTTTAACTGCCTCTACTACTTTTTTAACTATTTCATAAACCTTATCTGGATTTTTTAAAAGGGCACTACCAGCTTGACTTTTAATAGCAACTTTAGGTACTGGACACCCCATATTTATATCGATTATATCAGGATGCATATGTTCTTCTATGTATTTTGCGGCATATACAAAAGAATCAACATCAGAACCAAATATTTGTTGTGAAATTGGTCTTTCTTCTTCACGCATATAGAGCATATCAATAGTTTTTTTACTATTATAATATATTGCTTTATCTGATACCATCTCACATACTACTAATCCTGCACCAAACTCTTTAGCAATTCTTCTTTCTGCACTATCACATATTCCTGCCATAGGAGCTAGAATAACATTATTTTTTATCTCTACGTTGCCTATTTTAAACATTAAAATCACCTAGTTAATTATAACAAAAAAGTACAATTTTATCAATCGTACTTTATAAAAGTTATATACTATTTTATTAAAACATTACCAGTCATTTCACTTGGAATTTCAAGATTCAAAAGTGTTAATATAGTTGGAGCTATATCAGATAGTTTACCATCTTTTAAATCATAATTTCTAGTTATTAAAAATGGAACTTTATTTGTTGTATGACTAGTTAATATATTCCCAGAAGAATCAATCATTTCTTCACAATTTCCATGATCCGCTGTAATTATTAATGTACCATCTAATTTAACTATTTCATCATATATTCTTTTAATACAACTATCAACAGTTTCCATAGCTTTAATAGCCTCTTTTAAAACTCCAGTATGTCCTACCATATCACCATTAGCAAAGTTTAAAATAACTAAATCATAATTACCCATTATAGGTATTAATTTATCAGTTATTTCAATAGCACTCATACTAGGTGCTAAATCGTATGTAGCTACACGAGGTGACGGGATTAAAATTCTATCACAATTAGGTAAATCTAATTCTTTACCACCATCAAAGAAATAAGTAACATGTGCATACTTTTCAGTTTCTGCTATTCTTAATTGTTTTAAACCTTTCTTAGAAATATATTCACCTAAAGTGTTATCAACTTCTTCAAGATCATATATAGTTTTATTTATAACTTCATCACTTACAGGCATCATAGTTAAAACCTTATATGTTTTATTAACTTCAAAACCTTTAAAATCTTTATTAGATAAACTAGAACCTATTTCTCTATTTCTATCTGGTCTAAAATTAAATAATATAACTCCATCATTTTCTCTTAAAGTTCCAGATTCATCAATTATCCCAGGAATTATAAATTCATCTGTAACATCATTTTCATAATTTTTATTAATTGCAGAATCAATAGAATCATATTTAACAGTACTATTTCCAGTTAAAACATCATAGCATTTTTTTACTCTATCATATCTATTATCTCTATCCATAGCATAATATCTACCAGAAACAGTAGCAATTACACCACTTTTTAAATCTAATTTATTTATATAACTTAAACTACTATTTTTTAAAGTATCTCTTCCATCTGTAAATACGTGTAAATAAAATTTTATATTATTAGAATCACATAAATCAATTAATGCTTGAATATGACTTAATGAAGAATGAACTCCACCATCAGATACTAATCCCATCAAATGTAATCTTGAATTATTTTTTTTAACATACTCTATCATTTCTAATAAATTTTCTTTTGTTTTAAAAGTACCATTTGCTATATCATTATTTATTCTTTGTATTGCTTGATAAACTATTCTACCAGCACCTATATTACAGTGTCCTACTTCGCTATTTCCCATTTGACCAAGAGGAAGTCCTACTTCTACTCCACTTGCTTCTAGTTTAGAACTATTATATTTATTAAATAGGTAATCGAGAGTTTTCGTATCAGCTAATTTATAAGCATTACCAAAACTTTCATCTCTTAATCCTACTCCATCCATTATTGCAAGTACTATTGGTTTCATATAATCATCTCCCATATTATTATAACACCTTTTTAGTTTAAATATTTTAAAATATCTAATTCTTTTAATAAATTAATGCCATAATCTTTATTCTTACTATTAAGTATTTTATTTAATTCAAATTCTTTTCTTTTATTAGATAAATTACTTAATAAATATCCATACTTTTTTATTGAATTAAATAGTTCATCATCTAACTTAAAATTTAAAATAGTTGCAAACCTAACAGCTCTTAAACTTCTTAAAATATCTTCACTTATTTTTTTATTGCTGTTTAAAACACATCTAATTAATTTGTTATCCAAATCTTCTTTAGCCCCCATTAAATCTATATATTTTCCGTTTTTATCAATGCATAATGTATTAATAACAAAGTCTCTTCTTCCTAAATCCATTATAAATGAATCGGTATATATAACTTTAGGAAATCTATTTTTAGAATAACTTATTTCTTTTCTAAATGAAGTTATATCAAATTCATAATTTTTATATGATAAAGAGTAACTTAAAAAACCTTTTTTTACTATATTATTTCCAAATATTAAAATTAAATCATCATATTTAGCCTGTGTTGTAATATCTATATCAAAAGACTCTATGCCTAAATATTTATCCCTTGCATATCCACCTACTATATAAGCCTCTAAATTATTTTCATTAATTTTTTTTAATACATCTAAAGCAACTTCATACATATTACTATCCAAATATTTTTTTAGATTGCTTTTCTAAATAAGGTAGATAATATTCCTTGGTCATATTATTATTTTTTCTATATAACTCAATTTCTCTTAAAAGTAAATCATAAAATTCTGATTCTTTTTCTGATAATTTAATTATAGCTAAAAGAAGTTCTATATCAATATCATATTTATCATTTCCAAGCGAAATACCCATTTTATATAAGTTAGAAGTGTTAATGTTATTTTCATCATATACACTAATTATTTTAGGTTTATAAATAGCATAATATATTTCTTTATCCCAAGTACCAGAGTCAGTTACATCATATACTGTATTATCAACTTCAACCCATGTATGATTAATTAATTCATCACCATATGTTATATCTGCAGTAACATATTTAAAATTAGGTAATACCTTAGTTAATTGTGCTGACATGTAATGACAATACCCTTTACACATTTTACTTGATAACAAAACTATAGATAATGGTATCCCACAAAAATTTTCATTTCTTAATTTTTCTATTATTTTATCACTATACGGATGTATAAACATAAAATCACCAAATATATTTTATCACAAAAATAAAAACTGTTAAACAGTTAACAGTTTAAATTAGTTTAAAGCTTCTTTTAATTTAGAACCAGCTTTAATTGTAACAGCTGTTTTTGCAGGAATATTAACAGCTTCACCAGTTTTTGGATTTCTACCAACTTTAGCTTCTTTTGCTTTAGCTTGGAATGTAACGAAACCAGTTAAAGTAACTTTACCTTCATTTTTTAATCCTTCTGTTACACCTTTTTGCATAGCATCTAAAGCACGAGTAGCGTCAGCTTTTGTAAGTCCAGCTTCTTCAGCTATAAAATTTACTAAATCTTGTTTTGACATTTGTTTACCTCCTATGTAAGTAGCTATCCTGCTACAATTAAAGAATATCATTTTTTAATAACAAATGCAAGACTTTTAAATCATTTTTATTAAAGTTTTATCTATTTCTTTGCCTGTAATATCTGACTTTAAGATGTTTATATAATTTTTTATATATTCATCATATATAATATCCTCTTTATTTTTATTATCACTTATATATATATGTAATCTAATATCTAAATAATAATCTATATATTTAGAAAATGGAATAGCTTTTTCAAACGAGTAATTATCGATTCCTTCTACTATCATATTAACTATAATATCAACATAACCACTGTCTAAATTATATTTAATAATTTTATCTAATATAAGATTTCTTAAGTACATTAATATAAAAATTAAACTATCTTTTTTACCTTTCATGTATTGTTTTAAAATATAAGTAAATATTTCATTATTAAAATCCATTATAATCACCTAGTATATAATATGATTTTAATTTTTTTTTGATATTAATCTGTACATTTTTCTATATTTAAAATACTATCATATAAAAGTTCTGAATTCTTATATACTTTATAATCTTTATTTTTTTAATATCTATTAGCATTTGAATACCAGGTGAGTTATTAATTCTTTTTTTGTGTTTATAATCCCTCTTTTCTGTATATGCTTTAATATAAATTTCATCATCTAATGTTACTGTATCAACAGAAATATTATATCCACCTCGACTTGTTAAATCAACTAAAATATGATCGTCAAAAATTCCATCTGTTCTACATAGTATTGTAACATCATATTCATCATCTTTTAAATACACTTTTTTACTATTATATCCTTCTATTAATATATAAATTATAAGTAAAAATATTAAAAAAGCTAAAGTTATTATAAGAAATTTTAAGATAACTTTGACGGGTTTTATAATAAGACTAATTATATCAATCAAACCTTTATCTATCTTATCAATTTTTTCTTTTTCATTTAAACGTTCTCCATTTAATAATTCTGTTATAGTTATATTAAATTCTTTGCATATAGGTTCAAATAAAGATAAATCTGGTATACACCTTGCATTTTCCCATTTACTAACAGATTTATTTGAAACATGCAATATTTCTGCTAGTTGTTCTTGTGTTAGACCTTTTTCTTTTCTTAATTCTGAAATAAATTTTCCTATTTTTTCTTGATTCATAGTATCCTCCTTTATATAAATTATATAATTTATATACATTTTTTTAAAGGAACTAAAAGTAGAATTAAATAAATAGAATGTTTAAAGGTTAAATTATCAATTCTTATTCAAATTTCTTTATATTATAAACTAAAAATAAGCAATAATGCTTATTTGCTTATTTTCTGATTATCTTAAAACTGCACGAGTTGAAAAACTAGTTGGATATCCACTCTGAGATAATGAAGCAAAAATTCCACCACTATTGCCACGACCATAATGACCACCACGAGTAAACCAAGAAGAAAGATCATAAACAATACCCATATAGTCCCCATTCCATCCTTTTGTTTCTGTTGTTGCATCTCCTAAATGATATCTTGTATAATCATTCCAAACCGTTCCATATTT
>CAKPNP010000001.1 GCA_934169415.1 uncultured Bacilli bacterium | reverse complement strand
GTTATATACGAAAAAAATCTTCAAAATCCTTTTTTTTAGAGAAACTTTTTTCAAAAAATGCAAAAAAACAAGAAAAACTAATTTCTTGTTATCATTTTATATTATTTTCTTTAAAATTAATCTGCGAGAACTAGGCGGAACGAAAAGCTGCTATCAGCACCGCCTGTGTTCCTATTGAAAGCAAAAGAACCTGCTATGACGCCAAAGTAGTAATTGCCGCCTCGAAGGAACCAAGAGCGAGAAGAGTCAACGAAATAAGCGTCGTCAGCTCCCCATGTACTATGATATCGTTGCAAGTTATTACTATCTTTATATGAATAAAATGGTTCTAATTCTCCTGTTGCATCTCCTAGTATCCTTTTATTATATGTTGTTGTTTCACTATTGCTTGGATATAAATCAAAATATTTACTATCATATAAAGCTATACTACTTGCATCAAATCCACTACTTCCTAATGTATTTTGCATGTATGATGCCATGTATTCCCAGGCTCCACCTGACATATCATATATTCCACTTATGTTTCCTGTTGTACTTGCTAGATATCCGATATCTGTATTATATTCCCTCTCACATCCATTATAATATCCTTCTGTATTATCACTTTGTGATTTTCCTACATAATTTAAAGCAGAGGTAATTGCTGCACATCCTGTTGTAAATGTTGCACTATTATTTATTCTTATTTCACTATTTATTCCATATTTTGAATGTGATAAGTATGCTACTGCTCCCCATTCTGTATTCTTCATCATATGACTATCTAGACTTCTATCATAATTATAAGCAAGCTCAAACATTGTTTTAACATTTATACTTCTTAAACTTGTTACTTTTGGTAGTACATCTATATCTGTTGTAGACCCACTAGTTTCAAACTTTCCTACCCATATTCCATTTAACTCAACGTTTCCTAATGTGAATGCTGGATGTGTTAAATAACTTCCTACTGTTGAACCAACTGATTTTGTTGTATTCTTATTTTCAAATACTATTTGTATTTCTTGTTCAGTACTTGTACTTGGTTTCGAACTAATTGTACTTGTATAATTTCCTTCATTAAATATTTCATATTTATATCTTGGTATCCATACAAAATATCCATCTATATTACTTTCTGGTATTATTTCTTCATCATTATAACTTATACTTTTATCTTTTAATGTTACTGCATTTGCCCATGTCTTATTTGTATAATTATACCATTCATCATATAAACTAGCTTTCTTTACAGTTCCATCTGTATTAATTGTTACTGCTACTAAATTATCTTTTAGTTCTGGATCTGCTCCATTTAAAACTGTATCTTTATATAATTCTCTTGGTACTGTTACTATACAATTTTCTATATCATCAGACTCTGTTAAATCTGCATCTTCATAATTCTTAGTAAAACATACTTTATCATATACTACTGAAAGTGCTATTTCTCCTTTATCATTTATATAAACAGTTCCACTATCTGGCTTACTTCCTGATACATTTATTTTATATATTAAGTTCCCACTTAATGATTTATTTTCATCAAGTAGGCTTTCCATATAATATAATTTGGCTGAATCTAAAAGTCCGTATGCTGAATCTTTATTAGCGCTCTTCCTTGCATTATCTACTACATTTAATACTATTGGTGTTGCAATTAAAGCTATTACTGCTAGTATTATTATTACTGCAAGTAGTTCTATTAATGTAAATCCTTTTTTATTTCTCATTTATAATTACCTCTTTCCTTATTTGTAGATTTGCAATTTATTTTACCCACAAAATTGATTACTACTTTCTATCTATTAAAATAATATCACATTTCATAATATTATTCAATTAAATTTCCTAATGAGCTAATTAAAAAAAGCAAGAACTTAAAATTCCTACTTTAATTTTTAACATATTCTTTATAACTATTTTCTAAAAATGTTTTATATGCTTTATTCTCTAATTTTAAATCTACTTTACCCAACTTAAAATTAGGATTTTTATCTTTTATTATATTATTAGCTATACAAGCTAATAATTTAGGATTTCTAACAAGTAATGGACCAATTATATATGTTCCATAAAAATTATTATAATGTACTCCCTCGCTAGTAAAATCCATACAATCGTCTTTTTTTACTAATTCAAATAATGAATTATCATTTTCTTTAGTATAACCTATACTATTTATAAATCCTAAAACATAATTAGGTATTAACTTAGTTTTACATAAAACTTCACCTACAACACGCCTAGAAGTTCTATATGTAGTATAATCAAATATATTTAAACACTTTATATTCTTATCTGATGATATTACTGAACCAAATAACTCAATACTATTTCCAGTAGCTAAAAAATACTTATTATTTAAAATATATTCTTTAATTTCATTTTTATATTTCATTAAATGTTTTAAAACAATCATTTGATTTTGTTCAGTACCAGATCCTATATAAACAAAATCAGTATTTTTTAAATTAATTTCATCATCTATTGTTATATGATTTATTTTAACTTTAATCCCCATATTTTCTAAATAGTTTTTTAAAGCTTTTATGTTTCCTTGTTCTCCATAAAGATTTAATAAATCATAATATAAATGAGTAATTGTTATAGTCATACTTCCTCCATAAGTTCTTTAAATGGTTTAACATAATCAAAATTTAATATACCACAAATATCAGATTTTGTTTTATTTTTAATATAATTTGTAGCATCAACTAGATTATCAAATACAATAATTTTACTTTCTTTAATACCAGCTAATTTTAAACGAGTTGCTATATCATACCTATGTATTCCAACACACACAACTTTTTCTATATCAATCTTATTAAGTAGTTCAAAATCTATATCATATAACCATGATAAATCATCAAAGTTATATCTTCTACTAATTTCTTTCCATCCAATTACAATTGTTCTTTGTTTTTTTTCTCTTGTTACATAAAGTAGTGATTGATTAAAAGTAGAACTATTTTCATTTTTATTATTTAAAACAACTACATTTCTATTTTTATAATTAAATGTATCTAATAATTTTTTATTCTTTGATATTTTAGATATAATTTCTACTACATTATCAATATCTAATCCCATAGATATACTAGCTTCTAAGGTAGCCATACAATTGTACATAGTATAAAGTATATTTGCAGGAACTGTCATGTGATATTTGTTATTAATTATTAATTCATTTTTACTATAGTCTATTAAAGTACACGTAGTATGTAATTTAGGTCTCTTAAAATCACATTTAGTACAATAATAATCACCTGTATTTTCAAAATTATAATAATTATATTCTAGTCTTGATCCACATTTTGGACAATAATTTAAATTTAAATTTTCAAATTTATTTACTTTATATGAATACTTATTTTTATCTATTCCATAATACGTAACCTTACAGTCATGATTAAAAGTAAATTTTCTAGTATAAGGGTCATCACCATTTAATATTAAATGCATATCTGAAGTTAAAGCACTATCAATAGCATTAAAAACAGTATCAAAATGTCCTTGTCTAGGTGGTTGATCTCTAGTAATATTTGAAATTACTACAATAGAAGGTTTAATACTTTTAAATACATACTTAGTATATCTTTCATCTATTTCATAAATTAAAACATCTTTTTTTATCTTACCAGTGAGTGTTGAATTTTCCAAAAGTAAAGTTACAATACCAGGGGTTAAATTAGAACCCATAATATTATGTGCAACAGTTAAATTTGAACTTCTACATACACTTGCAAGCATTGAAGAAATAGAACCTTTTCCAGAAGAACCAGTTACTGCAATAACTGTTTTAGGAAGAGTAAATTTATCCATTAAATTTTTATCAATTTTTAAAGCAATAGTACCAGGGGTAGAACTTCCTCTTTTAAGAAGTTTTAAAACAAAAATTGATATTTTTCCAATCATAATACTTAATACTTTCAACATACTTATCACCATAAACAAATTATATCACAAAATAACTTATTATAGAAAAAAATTAGAAGATTTCCTCTAATTTTTATGCGCCAAAATCATTTTGATAACTAATAACACTAGCACTTATAACATTTAACTTATTAAACTCATCTATAATAGATGAATCATTTTTAGAAGTTGCTGCTTCAAAAGTAAGCTCTACTATACCATTTGAAACACTCTTACTTTTTAAACTATAATTTTTAATATTTCCTAATTTATTACTTACTTTTTTTTCTATTTTTTCATCATATTTTATAACATACAAATATTTATTATTATTTTTAAATATAAATATATTACCTAAAACAAAAAATAAACCTAAAGATATAGTAGCTATTATACTAACTAAATATAACCCCGTTCCAGACATAATACCTGTTGTAATAGCCCAGAACATAAAAGCTGTATCTAATGGATCTTTAATAGCAGTTCTAAATCTAACTATTGATAATGCACCTACCATACCAAGTGATAAAGTTAGATTTGAACTAATTGTTCTTACTATTAATGTTGTTACCATACTAAGTAATACTAAACAAATAGAATAAGATTTAGAATATACTACTCCACTATATGTTTTTTTATATATATAAACTATAAATACACCAAGTAAAAATGCTACTAAAAGCGATAAAATAACTTTATCAACAGAAATAGTACCTGTAAATTGTTCTAATACACTGTTTTTAATCATATCTCTTAAACTCATAAAATCACTCCTTAACTCCCATACAGTATGCAAACTTAGAAAAAGCTTCTCTTTCAAGTGGTACAGTTTGTAAAATTAATGCAATACTTTCTGGTAAAATTTCATTATACTTAACTTCTAAAACTACATTTTTATCATCTATGATAGGTAATTTACTTACATCTTTATCAAATAAATTATAATTATAAACACCTGATGATATATTAAAATCAAAAGTTACTCTAACATCAGAAACTGGATAAGTTAAAGCTATACGCTTATAATCAACTACAACTTTAGGTCTTAATAATCTTAATTTCATATCCAATAAAAATTTATTTAATAATTCATTATCAGAATCACAATTATAATCATTATTAACTATTTTTTCATACATTTCATAACTTATTTTTACTTGATCTTTACTAGTCATATTATTATGTTTATACTTACACTCTAACCTTATAAAACTAGCATCATAATTATATATTCTAATTCTATATTTTTTTCTATATAAAGTACCATCTATCTTTTCATAATATGCACTATTATATATATCATCAAAATATAAGCTTCTTATATTATATGTGTTATCAGAAGTACTATTTTTATCAACATTCATAATAAGTAATAATCTCTTTTTTAATATTAAAGCACTTTCTTTAGAAATTATATATTTAATTTCATGCCTATATTTTCTCATTATATATCACCAAAATACTTTCTATACTCACTATCATTTAAATTAAAAAATGATTTTGCGTAAGATAACATGTATTTATTTCTTCTTCTAGCATAATTTCTTAATTCTTCTACACTATTTATCCAATCATTCATAGTTAAATTCCATCTTTTTTGATTTCTTTCCATTTCACTATAAATATTATTATATATTTCATCTATTTTACTTATTACAATTTCTTCATTCCAAACATTTTTAATCTGATAACTTAATCTTTCTAAATATCTTTCTTTAAAACTTTTATTTTTCATTAAATTTCTAAGTAACAAAGTACTAACTTTAAAATCACTCATCCCATTAGGATCAACACTAAAGGTAAAATAATTGTGAGATACATTATACATACCGTAATCAAGGTCATAAAATATCATCTTAAATTTTCCATCATCAATAAGTGGATTTCTAAAAAATCTAGTATTTAAAATATCATTATTAGCTGTCCAAGTTTCTGCTATCCAAAAATCTATAAATGAATCAATATCTAAAATAGATTTAACATGTTCATAATTCTTATCTATAGATAAATCATTATTAGATACATAATTTACAAGTTCATTATATTTAATAGAATTTCCCTCATCAACACCTCTTAATATATTTATTATATCAGTATTATCTTTACTTACATTATAATGATTACTAACAAAATCATCGTCTATTTTTTCCCTTATATTATATATACCATAATACTCGCCATTTACATATAAAATAACTGTTTTATAACTCTGTACATCTACATTTATTTTAGAATCAACAAGTGAAGTCATTAAAATATCCCTCATAAATGCATGTTCACTATCCTGTGAACCACTTCTTAAAACAAGAGTATCGAAACTAGTAAAATCCCTATTATCAAAAACTTTATAATTAAGTTTACTAGCACCATACTTTTTTCTAAACTTTAATGCAAAACTTTTTTTAGCAAGTCCTCTAGTAGATCCTCCAAATAATTTAATTCCACACGGTATTTTAAAGTAACTTCCATCTTCATATAATTCCGCATATGAGTCAAATTCTAAATTTGTATTCCACGCATTACTATCTAGTTTTTTAAAATCAGTTGGAGATAAAGAAATAGACATAACAGGAAGTGTATGATTTTCATTTATAATATAACTAGAAACAGATACATCACTTATTATTTTATTATCTTCATATGTAATAGCTTTTATAACTGTAGTTTTATCTAATGAAATAGGACTAGTATATTTTTTTGAAGATTTAGTTGGAGTTGTTCCATCTAAAGTATAATATATAGTCCCATTTGATTTAATTGATATTTCTAAAGATTCGATATTATTATATATACCAGATGATACATTAAAACTTGGAGCTATAGAAACTTCTTTTATACCATTAGAATTAGGTTTTAATGGTGTTGGAGAACTAAAATAATAATAACCATCATCCATTCTTCCAATACTATAACCTAATTTTAATTTTGGAATAAATATAGAATCTATTATATCATCATCTTTTGTTAAATATAATCCAGAGTTATCAGATAATTTAAAATTAGCATGATAATATGTACCTGATAAATTAATATCACCTGATGCCATTATAATTAAATATTCACCACTTTTTAATGTAATATCAGGTAAATTATACATTGTTTTATTATTAATATTATTACTTAAATAATACGAAGATAAATTTATACTATCATTACTATTATTTTTAAGTTCTATAAAATCATAGTAACTTCCTCCGTTTGAAGGCAAATAACTTGTATTATTATTCATAACTTCATTTATTATTATATCATTTTTATTAGTCAAATATTTTTTGGAAAAATTTATAGATCCAAGAGTAGTATTGCTATATCCTGGACTTATTTCACTGGTCGTAATAAATTCTGAATTATTTCTTACTAAGGCAAGACCATTATCTAAATCTTTATAATCAACTTGACTTATTATTTTACCATTATGTGAAAGTATTACACTTCCACTATTTGAATTTAATTTAAAACCTGAAAATAAATATTCACTATTTTTTACATCATCCATAAATATTAATAAAACTTCGCCTTTATTTAAAGTAGTACTTGGAATATTATATTTAAAAGGTGTATGTACATCATCAGACAAACTAAAGCCATCTAAATTTATCTTTTTATCACTTGTATTGATTAATTCAACATAGCCATAAAAAGATTTATTTAAACTAAAATTTCCCTTATTACGAGGTAATATTTCATTAATTTCTATACCAGTAGTATTATCTATTTTTAAACTTTCTATATACTCATTATAGCCTTCTAAAGTATTAATATAACCTGGTGTTGGTTTATCATATATTTTAAAATTACCATTCAAATCTCTTGCCATTACCTCGTTTTTTGCTAGACTTTCAGTTTTTACATAGTCAATTGTTTTACCATTATTATCTTTTAATATTATTGATTCTCCACCAGAACTTTTTAATTTAAAATTAGCGTACATTCCATCTTTATTACAACCACATAAATATATAACTAAATAATCTCTTTTTTTGATTGTAACATCAGGAAACACCCATTTAATCCCATTATCTTTATCAGATAAACCAAAATTCTTTAAATTAATATCACTATTAGTTCCATTATATAATTCAATATAATCATAAGTATCACCAAATGAATCTGATACTACACCCTTATTAGAACTCATTATTTCATTAATAACTAATTTTTTTACTAATTCATCACCGTTTTCTTCTATATTACTTATTCCTGCACTTTTATTTTCAAATATAGATATCAAAAAAGTAAATAAAATAATTACTAATAATATTAAAATAAATTTCTTATTTTCTTTTAAAAATTTAATATCAAACTCCATAATTTCACCTTAAGTTTTCTCTATTAAATATATTATCAAATAATATAAACTATTTCAATATTACTTTAATCTTTTAAAAAGTTATTTACATATTTTCAACTAAAGATTTTATTTTTGTATTTTTTATCTAATTTGTAAAAATAGTTATATAAAATAGTTATAATATTTAACAAAAAAACTCAACCATATCTATTTAAGTTACTAGTATTATTATAAAAATAGTTTATACATATTAATTAACTGGCACTACATCACTAATTATTTTCTCATCTATTTCATCAACAAATAGATATTTATGTAATTCAATCATAGTATGAATTATCCTTTTTTCAATAAGCATTATAAATGGTACAAAGTCTCCTTTCAAATCTATCATTGAAAGTGCTTCTAAATATTCTTTTTTGCGCTTTGAATCTATATATATCGGTGGTATTTTTTTCTTACTCAAAAGCCAATTTAATATAGCCATTGATATACGACCATTTCCGTCTCTAAAATGGTTAATAACTATAAACCTATACGTAAAACGTACAACTTGCTCTATGTATTTTCCTACATCATAATCATCTATGTTTTCCATAAATAATTGTAATTCACAGTCAAATTTATTATCATTATAAATATAGTTTTGTAAAAATTTTTGACCAGTATATTTATTAATATCAGCCATTAAAAAATTCATTGAGTTAACAACATTTGATAACAACGTGCTATCAATCTTATTTTCTATAAGTTCTTGTCTTTTTGATGGTATATCATATTTTTTCATTCTTTTTCTTAAAGATTCTGAAGAAATATCTCCTTCTATTAAATTCAAATCATAAGCTATTCTATTTAAACAAGAGCTAAAACTAACACCAAAGTATTCAGCTATAATCGTTATACTTTCGAAATCAATAAATCCTTATTTATTTTTGTATTGTTCACAAATAACATTTAATTCATTTGTTGGCATAAGCAAGTAACCTGCAAAAGCATTTGCATATTTTTCTATTGTTTTATTTGAAGCTTTCAAACACTTAATATAATCTGTTGTTCCCTGTTCTTTATTTAAATCTTTTATAAAATGACAATATTCATGTGCTGCTATAAATTTTTGTCTTTGGCATCCACTATTTGAATTAATTCCTACAATTGTGCAATTATCTATATCATTAACGATAATGCCATATAAATTTTCAAAATCTTTTAATACAACAAAAACGCCAGCATCACGAAGAATTCTAAATGGATCTATTGGAAAAGTTAGTTTATATTTATTTCTTAATTTTTCTAATTCGTTGTTTGCCAATTCTTCTGGTGTTATATTAATTATCATTATATTTAGACTTCAAAATATTTTTATATTCGATTAAACTAATAATTTCTTTTTTATCTTTTTCACTTAATTCATTAAAAACCCTTGCAAATGCTATATCGTTACTACTTACAATATGTTCTTCCGCTGTCAATTCATCCATACTTATATTATATAATTTTGAAAAATTCATTAATTCTTGTAAATCAATCTTTCGATCACCTTTTTCGATTCTCAATATTGCATCTCGACCTAAACTTACGATTTCGGCCACTTGTTCTTGCGTTAATCCCATATATTTTCTAAGTTTTCTTAATCTTTCACCTATTTTTTTGTAATTTAACTCCTTCATATACGCCACCCTAACGTATAAATCATTATTATTATATTCAAAAATGTTGAATTTTTCAACATTTTTGAATTATATTTATTATTTTCTATTATTTATGTAAATAACTATTTATTATTATCTTTATTAATAGACAATTCTATATAATCATTTTCATTACCAATTCTCTTCAAATATTCAGTGCCTCCGTCAACTGCAACAGCTCCACAAGAACATCTTTTTAGATCATTAGTACTTTTTGATTCTATGATATCTCCGCATTTTTTACATTTAATTTTATTACTAATTATTTCTTCTTTCTTTTCCATAAGACATCTCCTCATAATATATTATACCATGATCTTATACTAACTATATCCTACCGCTTGTGGAATAATATTTTTCATTCATATTGACCACTTATATTTTATCCGCATCATTGTTAAAATTAAAAATCCATTGAGAATTTTTGCCACTTTCGGCACTTTTTCTCAATGAACTATTATTAAATCAATTTTTTTGTACCTAAATTGTACCTAAAATTATTTTAGCAAAACCGACGCCTCGCAAGCCCTTATAAAATGGGAACAAAAGATAAGAGCACGGTTAAATGCTCTCTTCAGGGGGCCGCTAAAATATATTTTTAAGAACTGTTAAATCATTGATAAATATTGATAAATCCTAGTAAATACTAGGTTTTATTTTTGTAATATTTTAAAAATTATTAATACATTTTAAATATTATGGTATGTAGTTTGGTATGTAAAATTTTAATTATGTTCTTTTAGGTATGTAAAAATTATTACACTATGACACTTATATTTAGGCGCCAACTTGGCACACAAAATTATCTTCCGTATTATTCTTAATTGTATTAAATAATGTAGTAAATATTGTAGATATTTTTAAAAATAAAAATCGAGATTTAATTTTCTCGATTATTTATTTGAATTCCGAGAGATTATAAGTTCCTAATTTATGTCTTACATAATTCTCAGCTGGATTCTTTGGTGCACCATCATAATATCTGTTACATTGTCTTTTAAAATATTTAGTCATAGTTTTTATACTTTTAAATATCTTATTTCATTAAATATTCAATGTTGCCTTTATGAACTTCAAAAAATGCATTTTCTAATTTTTGATAAGCAATATTAAATATATCTTCATCACTCATAAAATCTAATATTCTTACGCTTCCATACAATGATAATGCTTTTCTTAAATAAGTATATATATTATAACTTCCAATTCCAGATTCACACTTTTTAAATGTTTCCATATATTCTGGATCATTAGCATATTTATCATATAGCATTTTTTCTGCTTTTAAACTGTTAAATACAATATTTCTATATTTACTATCAAATGTTAAGTGACGAATTCTTTCTATTTTTTCAAAAGCAAATTTTGTTAATTCGTATCTATTCTCAGTATTTTCATCAACAGTAAATTCTACCCAAAAATAACTTCTTGAAAAAACATTAAACCAAAGTCCACGTTTATTCCCTCTAGTGAATATCCATTGTCCTTCAAATGCAGTATCTTTTTTTACTGGCATCGACTGAACTGCAACTCTATAAAATTTACCTAACTCAAGCCATACCCAGAATCTTTCATCGATTAATATATATCTAGGAATATCTTTCAAATGTTCATACAAACATACAGCATTATCAAATTCAACTTCTTTATAATTACCATTTGGTGATATTTTAAGTTCAAAATCTTCAATTTTTATTTTTCTTAACTCGAATGGTTCTTTATTTATCAATTCATTTAACCACGATGATTCAAATGGATTATTTCTTATTAGTTCTGTTACCTTTTGAGGATTACTATATAATGTATTTAAAGCATCATCAGTTATAAAAGAAATATTAATTATTTTGTTAAACATTTTCTTCATCCTCCTCACTAGCATCAGTCTTTCTTTTTATTATGTCATAAAAATCTTTAATTGATTTAACTGAACAATAATCGAATATAGTTTGACTAAATTCAAGTGCATTAAGATTGATAAATTCTTCATTTTTAATATCCTTGTTATAGATTTTCTTGTATGCATTTTGAATAGATAAAAACCAACTATGTGAATCTGAAATATCTTCTATTGTTTTTTCTTGATACTTTATTTCTGATTGAAAATCTTTTAAACATGATGATAATGCTGGAATAATTATTATTGAAAAGAAGAGATTATAAAATGTACTTTGACCATTTAATGCATCAAATTTCTTAAATTCATCTTCTGGTAATTCAATTTTAATTTTCCTATCGCCATTTATTACTTTCATATATTTTAATTCAGAATCATAACTTTCAACAACTGAAAATATCGATGAAACTTTTTTATCATCAAAATCATTATATTCTACTTTAACAATATATCCGTCATCAATTGCAATTGGGCAATACTTTTCAATGTTAAATTTATAACTATCAAAATCCTCAGTAAAATCATTACTAGAAAAGCCAACTATGTTTTCTGTTGCATACACAATACTTGAAATTTCTACTTTTCCACTTAAATTACCTATTGGTATTATTATGTTTTTGGGTGTTGTAGATATTTCTTCAGTATATTTGAATATAGTTGATGATGATTCAATTACTATCATTGCTTTAACTAATTTTTTATCTATTAAACACTTTAATTCTTCGCTATTCGTTTCAATTCTAACATTTTTCAATGTGAAATTATTGTGGTCTTCTTCATTCTCATATTCTAATGAATATGTAGATTTTTTATAACAATTGTAATTTGTAGCATTATTTAATATTGGGTAAGGATATCCTCTTTTACCTATTTGCATATATTCTCACCTCACAAGCATATAAATCATCTAAATCTGTATTCATTTCAATTTTATATCTAATGCCATTTTCTATACTAAAATTCTTGATTCTATTTTTATCTATTTTTACTTCATTACCATTAATATAAGCTGATGTAACATTAGGAATATATCTTCCTCCTTTATCATCTAAATAATATAATTCTAAATCACAATTACTTTCATCATAGATAGAATTAAAAACTATCAAGTATTTACCATTTTCTTTATCTAAAAGTAAAATTTTTACTTTCATTCCACTTAATTGTACTGAATGAAGAACTTCTTCATCACCTTCTTGATTATAACCGCTGGTTTCATCACCCTCATGAATTTCAGAACCAGTTCCTAGATTATTTCCGCTTGGTGCAGATGAGTCATCACCATTGTCTTGGTGACTGCCAATATCATAAACTGAGGAATTATCTCCTTCTTCCGAATTATCACCTATATTATTTTTAAGAATTGCCCTTCTAGAATTTACAACTTTAGGCTTTTCAGTAACTTCTTCTCCAGATAAAGGAATATCATCATTGCCAAAATTATAATCTGCTAAATAATCTCCTGCACCATCTATATCAATTTCTTCTTTATCTCCACTTAATAAAACTTCATCAGCAAATATTTGAACTTGATCTTTTATTTCTTTAATTACTCTCTTTATTTCTCTTCTTAATTCAGTATCATCAGTTATTCTATTTGGTTCCCAATCTGTATGTTGTGGATTTTCAACTTCTCTTAACATACTATTTAACTCATTTTTTTCTATAATACATAATGCTGAACAAGGTTTTGCAAATGGTATTTTGAAATCTGTAATTTTCATATATGGATATCTAACCATAACACATTTATTTGTTGCAAAATTTTCATTCTGCCTATCAAAATCTTTTAAATATATTTTGACGTTACCGTATCCTTTAATATCTACAGTCTTTGTGTGAACAAATTCATTATTTAAAAGAACATATTGTGCCAATATATTTTTCTTTTCACTAGGAATTATATAAGAATCATTATATACTATACTTTGTAATTTTTCTTTATTAATTTCTATACCATCAACTTCTACTTCTAAATCTCCATATTGTATTGCACACATAAAACTATCTAGTATTTTTGAAATTATAGCTGCTCTCCAATTTTCTTCTGCTCTAAATCCAATAACATAAATGTCTGTTCCATACTTATCTCGAACAAAATACTTATCTAATACTAGTGTTTCAAGAATTGGAAGTACCTTTTCAGACCTACAGAAATATCCATACCCCGTCGTACACATACCAGTTTCTTGATTTAACAATCTAGATGCAAGTTTAGAAATACCAATATATCCCTTTTCATTGTTTTCATTTAAAGTTGCATAGAAAACAGTTTGAAGATCACTTGCAACAAATGAAGCAAATTTACCTATTCCTTTAGAGCCACCACTATTCGAGCTAATCTTAGTTGTAAGACCATTCCCTTTAGTTAAATAATAAAACGCTTTATTTCTATCATTTGTTGCTACTCCTTCTAATCCTTTTGTATTAAAATCACTAATTCTTAAGCATAATATTTCTTCTCTTTCAACACATGATATCATTGAATCAAACTTTTTATAATATTTTGTATTTTGTTCATGTGAATCTCTACATGCAATCAATTCTTCTTTTAATTCTTTAATTCCAGGTATACTATTTGTCTTAATTAAAAAAGACTTAAAAACAATTTTTACAGGTTCATCATTTCTTCTTGCATCAATAGAATTTTGGCATGATTCCCTTGCTAATGATGCTATTGGATCCTTTTTAAAAGTTTCAACATCTGTTGAATCTAAACTAGATTCATTTCCATATCCATTTTCAATAAATTTCCATTTAGGTTTTGCTCTAAAACTATCAAACATGCTCATACTACTACCTCCTACTACAATTGAAATCTTTTCGTTTTCTTTTTATCCTTTCTAAATTCTTTTTTTTGTTTATCAAGTTCTTTTTGTATAGCATCAAATATTGCTTCCATTTGTTCATCTGTATATTCATAAAATGATGTATTATTTCTTAAATTACTAAGTTTTGAAATTAAATCTATTATTTTATTAGTTCTATTTTCAGCAATTCTCTTGAAATTATCTTGCTTTACATTCATAATATACCTCCGTTTTCAACCATAAAATACTACATTTTTATTTAAAAGTCAATAATAATTATAAAATATTTTAAAAATATTTTATAATTATTATAAAAAAAGACCTCAACGGTCTCATTTTTCAAAAGGGTTTTGCTCTGTTGTAGTAGTTAACTCTATGATCCATTTTATCCATGCTATTACTGTACTAGTCCTTCTAATAGCAGTCTCTCTAGAATTGATTTCAGCTCTATAATCATAAATAATATCAGCTATTTTATTTGGTTTAAAATCAAAGTATTTTATGTATTGTTCTAATGCAAAATAAAATGGCTTATGAGATAAAATAGCATTAATTATCTCTAGATTTTTATTCTTATGGTTCATTTTCATTATTCTTTTACCATAATCAGTTAATTTATAATTCTTATCTTTTTCTATAAATCCTAAGTATTGACCTGCTGCTAGATAATAGTTCGCTTGTCTAATATCAAATTCATATAATTCTGCAATTTCACTTGGTGATAATTCTTGACTATTTAGTTCATTAATTAAATCCAATACTCTATAAAATGAATTAGCCTGTGGAAAAGGATTTTGATCCGTTTCTTCTACATATTTAACATTATTCATAACATCTATAATATCTTCAAATTCTATTGGATTATATGCCTCATCTAATATAAATCTTTTTATTTTTTTTAAATTGATACTATTATAATTATTATCATCTGTAAAAGAATATATATAAAAGTTGAAAATATTATCATGTTTTATAAGCATCACTGGAATAATTTCTTTATTAGTAACCTTTTTCCATACTTTATATGGATAGTATAATTGTCTTATAATGAAATCTTTCATATAATGATTTTTTGCTTCCAATATAACAAACTTTGTGATTCCTTCATAACTTCCATCTATTTCCATTTGAGAATTTTGAACATTTACATTAAAATTTGTTTTATCATTTAAAGAAATTTGATAATCAAATTCTCCTGTTCCCATTCTTCCTTGAATTGTCGGAATAACAGGTTCACCGACAATATCTTCGATCATTCCGGAAACATAAGCCGAGTTTAACGAAACAGCCTCACTAGTTATATTACTATAATCGATAGTTGTAATATAATCTGGTAAATACTTTGTAACAACATCTATATTATTATTTAATTCAACATCTTGATAATTTTCAAATCTACCTATTATGTAAGAGCCTCTTCTAATAGGAAGTATTGCTAATTTATTATCTGTAAAGATTTTAGGTAAGTTTTCACTACTATCAAACTTAGTCATTAATCGTGGTTCTCTTCCAGCTTCTTTTATCTGATCAGCAGCTATCTCAAAGAACCCATTTTTATTTACTTCATCAACAATATTATATTTTTCAAACAAAAAGTTCCACACTTTATTATTCTTTGATATCCAATTTTCCAATAATCAAAACCTCCTCTACTTCTCCTCTTTTTTTAGCATTACTATTTATATTTCTTCTTGCATTAACAGTGTTTATAGTGTAAGTAATATATTTAGTTGAGTCACTATACAAATCAATAATAAATGGTGTTTTGGAATTACTAATCATGACATAACATCCTTTTTCAATAAGTTTATCACATATTTTTTTTAATCTTGTTTGATCCACACGTGTAAATCCATCTTTAGTATATCCAACAAAGTTTAATTGTTCATCATACTGATCATATGGCGGATCCAAATAAACAAATGAGCCTTTTGTTGCATCTTTACACGCTTCTTCAAAATCACCCGCTCTAAACTCGATATCATTTTCATTAAAATACTTATTCATAGCTCTAAGAACTGGTTCATTACATATACATGGATTTTTATATGAGCCATAAGGAGAATTAAATTGACCAGCACTATTCATTCTAAATAATCCATTGTAGCAAGTCCTATTTAAATAAATCAATCTCGCAGCTTTTTCTACAGGGGTCCATTTTTTATATTCATCAGTCCTATCTATGCCTCTTATTTCATAAAAACTATCGGAATCATTTTTTGTTTCATAATATTTTAATTTTTCTATTAACTCTTCTAAATTATCCTTAATACATTTATATAAATTAATTAAATCTTCATTATAATCATTTATTACAGCTTTTTTAGGTTGTAAATGAAATAATACAGCTCCCCCACCAACAAAAGGTTCATAATAACATTTAAAATGTTTAGGAAAATATTTTTCTAATTGTGTTAACAATTGTCTTTTTCCTCCAGCCCATTTTAATATTGGTTGAAGAATTAAATTTTGCTTCTTTTTCATATCAATACCACCTACACTCTCTATAAAGATTATAACATAAAAAAACATATTTACATACATAATGTATGAGAAATATGCTTAATATTACATTTTTATTTCTATATAAATAATTTCATTTTATTGTTGAAATATAATTATCAAAGAACCATATTTCTCTCATATTCATATTTTAATCTCAAATCAGTATAAATAACCCATAAAGTATACTTCTTTTTAAATTTTGGATTTTGCTTTTGAAACTTTTCATATACATTGTAGTCTTTTATGTATGTAAAAATTATTACACTATGACACTTATATTTAAGCTCTAGCTGTCGCCAACTTGGCACAACAAAATTATTTTCTAATTTATTTTTAGTTTTCTTAAATTAATTTGCTTAATGTTGTTTATAATTTTGGCAAATAAAAACAAGAATTAATTTTCTTGTTTTTTAGGGTTGTATTATAAATAGTGTTGGTGAATATATTTCACTAATACTTTTTTATTTAATAAAAGACATAAGTTTGATACAATGTAATTAACCAAAAAAAATTAAAAGGAACAAACTTATGTCTACAAATAATTATATACTAAATTTATTAAATATTAAAGACGAAAATATACATATTATTACAGAAATTAAAGAAAAGGTTATAAATGACAAGAAATATAAAATTGTTGAAGGTATTTTAACCTATATTCCACAATCATGTCCCCATTGTAATATTATTAATAACTCTACCAATGATATTATTAAGTGGGATTTTAGAAAGAACTGCAGTATTAGAATTCCTAAACAAAATAATTGCTTAACTAGATTAATTTTACATAAACAACGTTTCTTTTGTAAACATTGTCATAATACTTTTATTGCTGAAACTAATCTTGTTGATAAGTATAAAAATATTTCTAATAATACTAATCTTCAAATAAAATTAGAACTTATGCAAAAACAATCTGAAAAGGATATTGCTAAAAGAATGGATGTTTCTGTTTCTGTAATCGATCGTATATTAAATGATATTTCTTCTCATAACGTGTTAAGACATCCTACATTACCTACTTCTATGAATTGGGATGAATTTAAAGCTACTTGTGATACTAAAGGTAAAATGGCATTTATCATTACTGATAATGATAATGGTAATCTTTTTGATATTAATGATTCTAGAAAATCTAAAGATTTAGAAAAATATTTTAGAAGATACTCTAGACAACAAAGAAATAAAGTTAAGCATATTTCTACTGATTTCTATTCTGGTTATATTTATTTAGCTAAAAAATTATTTAAAAATGCGGATATTTCTATTGATAGATTTCATATTGTAACACAAGTTTATAATGCTTTAAATTGTACTAGAGTTAGTTTATGTAAAAAGGATAACCCTAACTATAATAAGTTAAAGGATTATTGGAAGTTAATTGTTAAAAATGAAAATGATTTATCTGATGAAAAACATTATTCTAAACATTTTCATAAAAATATTTCACAAAAAGAAATTGTTCAATATTTAATTAATACCAATTCAACTTTAAAAGCTACATATGAATATTATCAAGGTTTAATTAATTCTTTAAAAGAAAGAAATTTTGATAAATTTAAATCTATTGTATTCAATCATCATAAGGATTTATCTCCTAAAATGATCCAAGCTTTAAAGTTGTACAAAGAGAATATTAATTATATACAAAACTTATTTAAATATGATATTAATAATGGCGTTATAGAAGGTACCAATAATTTAATTAAAGGTATTAAACATATTGCTTTTGGATATAGAAAATATGATCATTTTATTTCCCGTATTTTCTTAATTAAAGGCATTTTAAAAGGATGATTTTCATCATCCCTCACTAATTATTTCATTTATCAAATTTATTGTCTACCAACACTATTTGACAAAGAACCAGACCTTATATAATAAACTACCAATTAATGCCCCTACAAAATCCATAAAAATATCAAAATACTCAAATGTTCTGCCTACAACAAATAATTGATGTATCTCATCAGTTGCAGAATATACAAAACATAAACCTACACTTATAAATAATAAATTACTTTTAACATTATATATTCTAAGCAAATTCATTATTAATATGGCTAAAACAAAATATTCTAAAGAATGCATACATTCTCTAAGTATAGGCACTATTTTATCCACAGTATTAAGTAAATTATCTTTACTAATATTAAATATATCATATATAACATTTAAAGTGTTATATATTATTGTATTACTATTAGCTCCTGATACACTACCAGTTTCACTAGATAAATAAAATATCAAAAATAACCATAGTATTAATAAAATATAATTAATTATCTTTTTCATAAACTAATTTAATTTTAATAATTCTTCTATTTTTTCTTTAGCAGCATTAACTGATTTAGTATTTGGTTCCATTACATATAATGTCCAACCAGGCATTGAATACGTTTCTTTCATAGCAGAAGTACCAATCACAGATTGTCTTTTAATAGTCCATTTTTTAAGTCCATCTAATTGATTATTTATTATTAATGAAATTAACTCACTAGGTATATCAGTTACATATAACTCACCAAACGAACTTAATAATTCATCATATTTTAATAATAAATTTTTATCCGTTGATAACTTTTCAAATACAGCTTCTAAAACTTGTTGTTGATTTCTAACCCTATGATTATCTCCATCAACATATGCATATCTTTCTCTAGAATATGCTAAAGCTTTAGCTCCATCCATATGATTAACACCTTTTATTACATGCCAACCTTTCATATGATATGAATCAAATTCAGTATCACTATATATATCAATACCACCTACTAAGTCAACCATCTTAACAACACTTGCCATATTAACTTTAATAGAATAATCAATATCTATACCAAATAAATCTTCTAATGTTTTTCTACTCATATCTAACCCGTACATACCAGCATGAGTTAATTTATCATTTATACCAGTTGTACCATGTAATTTTACATAATAATCTCTTGGGATACTAGTTAATAACATTTGATGTTCGATAGGATCTATAGACATTATCATATTAACATCAGATAAAGAATTTGTAACTATTTTATCACTTCTAGAATCACTTCCAGAAATGTATATATTTATAGGTTTTAAATTCTTTTTAATATACTCTTTTTGTTCAGTTTCCACTACAACATCATAACTATATATAATCTCTATATTATCCTTTATTTCCTTATTTAAACCCTCTAACATATAAAGTATAGAATCATTTAAAACAATTGCATCAGTTTCATTATTAGCTAAGCTATCATATAAATTAAATAAACTATTTTCTTTTAGTTCAATACTTACTTTTTCTTTTAATAAATCTAAATAATCTGTCTTTTCATTATTATAATATGAAATAGTTTTACCCTCTAAATCATATATATCCTTATAATCACTATTTTTAAGTACAACTACATCATAAACTGCAATATCTTTACTATTACCAAAACTTCTATCAATAAAATCCCTTGTATTTTTAGAATATTTTATACCTAATATACTAAGTACTAATATAATTATATATATAATTACACCAAATATTTTAAATACAATACCCTTTAAAAATAAAAACAATGTACCTAATATATTTAATACTAATAACAAAACACCTAGCATAATTAAATATTTATTAGGAACTATCCCCATATCTAATACAAATTTAAAACATATTATTGAAAGTATTATACCTATAACAGATATTATTATATTTATAATTTTTTTCATTTAAATCACCTACTTGCTAAATAATTATATCATTAAATTAGGAATGTGTAAATTTAAAATGTAAGACTATACAAAATTAAAAGAGATTTAATCTCTTTTGAATAAATCTCTTGTATAAACTTTATCAGATACATTATCTAAAATACTATCATATCTATTAGCAACTATTACATCACTAATATTTTTGAATTCATCTAAATTATTGTTAACCTTTACACCATTAAATATATCAACTGTAAGTGTTGGTTCATATATCATTATATCAACGTTATTGCTTTTTAAAATTTCAATAATACTTTGTATAGCTGATGCTCTAAAATTATCAGAATTAGATTTCATAGTTAATCTGTATATTCCAACAACTTTAGGATTTCTTTTCATAATCATGTCTGCAATATGATGTTTTCTAGTATCGTTACTTTTTACTATTGCTTCTATCATATTTTCAGGTACATCTTTATAATTAGCTAATAATTGTTTAGTATCTTTAGGTAAACAATATCCACCATACCCAAAAGATGGGTTATTATAATGATTACCAATTCTAGGATCTAAAGATATGCCATCTATTATATCTTTTGTATTTAAACCTTTTAATTCAGCATATGTATCTAATTCATTAAAATAAGATACTCTTAAAGCTAAATATGTGTTAGCAAATAATTTAACAGTTTCTGCATCTGTAGAATTCATAAATAAGACATTTACATTATCTTTTAATGAAGCTTCTACTAATAAATTAGCAAAAATCTTACCTCTTTCACGTTTTTTTGCCTACAATGATTATAGATATCTAGTTAATTATGAATAAATATAAAAACTTTAGTACACGTAATTATAATATTTTTAAAATTTATGATTTCTTTATTATCATATATTAACTCATTCATTCTTTTTACATTACCAATTTTTGTATATCTATTTTTTTATTTATTCATCATATTCTTGTTTTATAATTCTATCCTTTAATGTTACTTCTATTTTTGAAATTATGCTTGCAGGATCTAAATCTTTATAATCATTAGAAAGTTGTAATTTTTCTGGTTTTATAAAAAATTGAACCTTTTCATTATCATTCTTTTTTCCTATATATAATACAATCATAGCATCCTTATCTTTATCTTTTTTTATTTCAACCTTCATCCAATAATCAGAGCTTAATTTTATTTTTTCCTTTATTTCTGGAGTATACCAGTCATCTAAGCGAATTAACTTAGCATCTTTAAATTTTTCTATATTTAATAGTTTTAAGCAAGATTTCAAAAGTTCATCGTAATTTTCAATTTCAATTGTATTATCACACCTAGGACATTTTAAAATACACGAACCATAAGATTTGTTTATTTTATTTAGTTCAATTCCAGGATGTCTACTACAATGCAGGTGTATTCCATATTGGTTACAATAATAATGAGTTTTCCAATTTTCCTCTTGTGTATAAAAGCTTGTGCAATTACCATAATTAAAACTGTTACTATTTTTTGCCAAATCACACTGGCGAAAAGAAATATCATCATTATAACGATATATTCTTATTTCCTCACCCATAGTTCAATAACATCACCTACTCAGGTAATGCCATGCTGTTTAATTTTTTATTCTTTTTAAAACATATAAAAATCACACTAGCAATTAAGGTATTCCTCAACTACTTGGTGTGATATTACAATTATTTTTTCTTATTTTTCAAGTTTTTCTTTATTATCTTTTTTAAAGATATCATCATTACTCAAAATAATATATAAAATTATATAACTATACAAAAAATGTTGTAATGCAAATAAGCCATTTATAACCCATACCCATATAAAATACATAAAAATCAAAATTGTTAACATTTTATTTTTAGTATTTTTATAATATTTTTTATTGCAATCAATGATTGACTTCAAGTATAGTAAAATTCCTAGTATTCCTGAACTAAGTAATGTATTTATGAAATCGTTATGTGCCCATATTTTACTTCCATAATAATTAATATAATTGTAATTATAGACAAAATCAAAGCCATTTCCAA
Organism: uncultured Bacilli bacterium; assembly: GCA_934169415.1. GTDB lineage: Bacteria > Bacillota_I > Bacilli_A > RF39 > UBA660 > Faecisoma. The sequence continues at coordinate 74,371 of CAKPNP010000001.1, read as the reverse complement.
AAAGTTTATGAATTATATTATATTTTTTAAATGCATTAAAATCTAGTTGCCAAAAATCAGATCTACCATTTGAAAATGTAGATAATAATGTTCTATTATTATTTATTGTTAATGTTGTTTCAAATTTTAAAAATATATTTGTTTTGCTTAAAAGAATAATTACTCCAAAAATTGTAATCGGTAAAATTAATATTCTAATTGTCTTTTCTTTTATAAAATATTTATATGATAATATTAATATAATAAATATGGGAATTAAAAATGTTCGTGCACCTGTTTGTAGAATTCCTACAAATGCTGGTACATATATAATAAAATCTATTATTTTAACTTTTTCCTTTTTACTTAAAATATGAAAATTTAAGATTTCTAAAAGACATAATCCTGATGCCATAGCATGTTCCGAGAATCCTAAGCCAACAAAATATCTCCCTTCCCAGTTAACTCTATAACATGACGGTATAAATATACAAATTAATGTTAAAACGTTTAGAATAATGCAAATAAATCTGATAAAACTAGTTTTTTTGTTTAATTCACAATATAATGACTTATTAAAATCATCATCTTTTATTAGTTGTAACAACATTATTGTCACAAACCAATAAATAGCATCCATAATTCCTTGTTGTAAATCATAAGAATTCACAAGTGAAAATAAAATGGACATAAAACATGAAATAATTGAAAAAAATAATATAAATAACATATTCCTTTTTACAGATATTCCTATAGTCATTAATAATAAAGTTATTAAAAGAAAGCCTAAAATTTTATTTAGTGGAAAAAAATTAGGCCATAATGTGTATGTTAATGTTGAAAAAGTAAACATCACAAATAGAATAATTATATACGAATACAAATTATTTTTTTTCATATTGATCACCATCAAATATTATAATACTTCAAATAACAATCAACTGTATTTGAAATCAAATATTTACCTTTTAATTTTTTTATTTCATTTGATATTTTTTCCTTTGTTGTCTTATTTTCGAAATATTCTATAATTTTTTCTTCTAATGATTCATTTGTTATATTCTTACTAAAAAATTCTTCTTTATTTTCAAATATTTCTAATGTTCCATCACATGGCGTACTTATTACATTTAGATTTGATTCAATAGCTTCAATTGCAACCATACCAAATGACTCATTATCTGATGGTATTATCAATAAATCAATAGAGTTCATTATTTGCTTAATATTTTTTCTTTCTCCAAGTAAAAATACTTTTTTTTCTAAGTTATTTTCTCTAATGTATTTTATTACTTCATTTTTGTATTTGATATCTGAATCATTTTTAAAAATACAATCACCTATCAATAAATAATAACATTTATCATTATTTTTCAATATTTTATTTAATGCTTTTATTGCCTTAAGTTGTCCTTTTATCTTTTGAAATCTTGCCACTGTACCTATTAATATAGAATTTTCTGGAACACCTATTTCTTTTCTAATATCTATTTTCTTATCATTGTTAGGTAACGTTCCTAGATAGTTTAATACACTATTATTTATTTTTTGATTTTTTAAATTTTTTAACACGGATGTTGATACACAAAAATTACAATTTATTTTTTTAAGTAAAAATTTTTTTATTCCTTTAACTATATCAAATTGAATATTACATGTTGAAAATATTTTGATTTTTTTATTATAGAAAAATATTAATTTTAATAATGCTGCTGTTGTTATATCATTTGCATGTAAAATTTTTATATTATTATCTTTTACAATTTTTTTTATTTTAAAAAAGTTTAATATTATTTTACTTTTTTTTCTAAAAGGTAATATAAAAACTTTAATATTATTTTGTTTTGCTATTTTTGATAATTTTCCGTCATCTTGACACATTAAATAAACTTCTACATTTCTTCTTTTTAACTCAATAAGCGAATTTAACAGACTTGTTTCTCCACCACCAAGGCCTGATAATTCCGAAAAAAATAATACTTTCATTTATTTCCACCCCATTAATTCAATTAATGTATTTTCCCATGAAAAATATTTTAAAACAGTTTCATAATTTGTTTTTTTCATATTTTCAATTATTCTTCTATTATTATACAACTTTTTTATATTTGAAATCCACTCTTCTTCACTATTTGCTTCTAAATAGTTTACATTTTCTTTAATATTATCAATTCCCTCGATACTAACATGTGATGCTATTATTGCCATCTTGCACGACATTGCTTCTAAAATTTTATTTTTTACTCCAGTGCCAAACCTTAATGGAGAAATGTACACATCTCCTGATGCAATATATGAATATATATTTTCCACAAAACCAGTAATTACTATATCTTCATTCTTCTTTTGTTGTAACTCTTCACTAGGATTTTTTCCTACAATATACAATTTTAATTCTGGAATATATTTTTTTACCCTATCAAATATATTATCTATAAAGTATAATACTGCATCATTATTTGGCTCATATGACATTTGTCCACTAAAAACTAAGTTAAACGATTTTGTATCATAAAGATTATCTTCATAATTTTGTGGTATTTCTACACCATGTGTTATTGCATATATATTTTTTGTCTTTAATTTTTCTTTTTCAAATTTTCTATCAATTTCAGAAACATATACAATTCTGTTTGTATTATCAATAATTTGTTTTTTTTCGTATTTTATAAAAAGTTTATATTGCAAATAATAATATGTTTTTTTTAAAATATTTTTTTCTATTTTACTTTTTCTATAATACCACAGTGAAAAACTATCAATTGGAAAAAATACAACTTTCGTTTTATCAAAAAATTTAATTAGTCCGGAAAGTTCATTTGAAACAACTAATATATTATCATATGAATCAATAAAATAATTTTCTTTTATATAATTAAAATATTTTTTTGAATTATATTTGTAGCATATTTTTGGTATACCTTTTAATATTCCAAATGTAAATTGTTTAAATGTTTTCTCTTCTTTATTAAAATTTACACTATTAACAGTATTACAATATTTCAAAATATCATTTTCATAATTTATGTTTTTTTCGTTTATATACAATAAATCTATTGTACAATTTTTTGAATTTTTTATAATCCAATATGGTGAACCTCCATTAGATCCAGCTATACTTGGCGAACAAGGACAAAATGGTGAAATTATAAGTATTTTTTTATTTTTCATATAATTCCTCATAATATTTAAGAGTATTTTCAATCATTATTTCAATTGAAAAAAGTTCGTTGACTCTTTTATATTCTTTCTCACTAATATTTTTTAACATATTCTCATTACTTGAATATTCTAAAATCATTTTACTTAATTCTTTTTTGTTTCCTGCTTCCACTAAATAACAAATTCCATCCAATATTTCGGGATTTGTTGTAATATTAGTTGTAATTATAGGTAGTCCATAGCTCATTGCTTCAATAATAGTCATTGATAATCCTTCAGAATATGAAGGTAAAATTAAACACTTTGATTTTTTATAATATTCTTGCATTTTTTTGGTACTTACCCATCCCTCAAAAATTATTCTATTTTCTATTTTTAAGTTCTCAACTGTACTTTTAAATCGACCTGTTTCATCTGACCCACAAAATACGAATTTTATATTTGATGGTAATTTATCATCGCAATTTTTAATTGATTCTAAAATATCAAAAACTCCTTTAAGTTCGTTTATTCTTCCAGAGTATAAAAAAAATTCTTTTTTATTTTTATTAGCTAAATAATAATTAATCTTAGGAATATCGATGCCATTATATAAAACTTTTATTTTATTATCATCTATTATTTCTTTCATTTGTTTTTTAAAATATTTCCCCAATACCAATAAACAATCAATATTATCAAACATTTTTTTGATTTTTATTTTCTTTCTATTGTTTAATGTATTGTACCAATCCATGAATGGACCAGCATGCATATGAACTAGTATTTTACATTTTCTCTTTTTTGCCATTTTTATGATGAAACTTTTTCTTACAACACTACCTTTTTCTGCCATATGAATATGAACTATTTCTGGTTTAAAAAAAATAATTTGAAAAAATGAACATATATATCCTTTTATCATTTTCATTATTCTTCTAAAAAAATTCCCAGAAGTTGAAGTTGAAACGTAGTGCATTAATACCTTTTTATTATAAGTTTTATTTGTTATATAATTGTTTGAAACTGTCCACATACCACCAGTACGTTTTTTATCAACACCTATCATTAAAATTTTCATTTAATTCACATCCTAATTATAACTATTTTTTATTTCATTTTTCTTTTCAGATAAAAATTCATTTGTTTTTTTTTTAAATTTTGCTGAATTTCCAACCAATATTTCTCCAGATGGAATATTTTTTGTTACAATAGATTCAGCACCTATCACTACATTGTCTCCAATTTTTATTCCTGGTAGTATTATTAAACTAGCCCTATAAATACTTTATTACCTATATTGACGCAGCCTACTCTTGTTTTTCCTAAACTTTTTTTTCATTGATGCATCATGAGCCAATATATACACATTTCTGGCCAAAGTGACATTATCGCCACACACTATTTTTTTTACAAATGCTCTGTCTATATTACTCCCTTTTTCCATATCAAATTTTTTTTCCATGAATAAAACCTTTTTTTCTAATCTTAATAATTTCATTTTTTTATTAATTCATGCATTTATTACATCTCCAACTTATTATTTATATTTTTTTATTAACTTTATAATTTTTATATCATCAATAAAATATCTTTTAAATAATCTTTTAGGTTCCTTTAAAAATCTGTAAAACCATTCAAGTCCTATATTACTCATCCATTTAGGTGCTCTTTTTATATTTCCTGCCAAAAAGTCCACTGTTGCCCCTGCACAAATATATACTATTACATCGTTTTTCTTATAATTCTCATATATCCATTTTTCCTGTTTTGGGCAACCAAGACAAACAAATAGTAAATCTGGTTTAACATCACTAATCATTTTATTAATTTTTTTTAATTCTTCATTATCTTTTTCAAATCCAAATGGTGGAGCATATGTTCCTACTATTTTAATGTTTTGATATTTTTTTTCCAAATTTATTTTTGCTTTATTAGCAATACCATCCTTACCACCAATAATGAATATTTTATATCCTTTTTTTTCTGAAATTTCACATAATTTAGGAACTAAATCTGATCCTGAAATTTTTTCCTTTATCGGTTTCTTTTTTATTTTTGAAATCCACTTTAATGGCATTCCATCAACTAATGTCAAATCTGCTTTGTCTACAATTTCTTTTAATAATGGATCTTTTTCAATTTTCATTACAACATCTACATTGATTGGTACAACATAACTTTTCTTCTTATTTATTATACAGTTCTCAATATAATCTATCGTTTCATTTATATCTACATTATTAATTTTTGTATTTAATAATTCTTGCTTTTCCATTTTATTCACCAAAGAAATGATCTTCAAGCATTAAACATATGCAGTGGTAAATTGGTAGATGATATTCTTGTATCATATAAGTTTCTGATTCAGGTGCCTTAATACATACATCGGATAATTCTAGCAATTTACTATCTTTTTTTCCCGTTAATCCTATTACTTTTAATCCTTTTGCTTTTGCAGTAACTGCAGCATATAAAATATTTTTACTATTTCCACTAGTTGATATTCCAAGAAAAATATCATTTTGATTTCCAAAGCCATTAACTTGTTGTGCAAAACATAGTAATGGTTCACAGTCGTTCATGTAGGCTGTTGATAATGCTAAATGACCATCTAATGCAATAGCTGGCAATGATTCTTGTAAATTATTTGCTAATATTGTACCCATTTCTTCATGTACACTTGTTAATGATTTTTTATAATCATCATTTAATTTCCTTGGTAATTTAAATGCTTTCATTAGTTCACCAACTATATGTTCTGAATCAGCGGCTGAGCCTCCATTTCCAGCAATTAATAATTTGCCACCTTTTTCATATGTTTCTTCAATTAAAAAATATGCTTCTATAATAGAACTTTTACATTGTTCTAAATTAGGATATCTTTCTATTAATAAATCTATGTACTTTTTTAATTTTTCATTTAAATTTTTCATTTTTCCTCCTATAATTATTTATTTAGTGATTTGGCAAAATCAGTTAATGATTCAAAATATAAATCTTCACCTAAGCTTTGATATTCTTTTGAAATTAATACAGTTTTACAATTTGAATTTTTACCTGCCATAATGTCATTTATTGTATCTCCAACCATATAAGAATTGCGCAAATCAATATTAAAATCTGATGCTGCTTTTAATATCATACCTGGTTTTGGTTTTCTACAGTCACAATCAAATTTTAATTCTTTTACTTCTCCTTCAAATCCTTTATCCGGATGATGAGGACAATAGTATATTGCATCAATGTATGCACCATTGTTTCCAAGTAATGTTTCCATTTTATTATGTATTAATTCTAACTCATCAAATGTAACGTCACCTCTTGCAATTACTGGTTGGTTTGTTGTTACTATTACTAAATATCCTAATTCATTCATACATTTTATGGCTTCATCAACACCGTCTATCAATTCGAAATCATCTATATTTTTTAAGAATGCAACTAATTTATTAATGGTCCCATCTCTATCTAAAAAAATAGCTTTTTGTTTATTTTTTAAATTTTTTCCTTCTACAACACCATTTTTAAAATTTTCTTCTACTAAATGATATCTTTCTGGTGTTCCCATATCTTTAACATATTCTGGGCTATCATAAACATATACTTTACCAGTTGAACATAGTGGTTTTAGTACTTGTCTGTCTAAATCTATTTTCGGCGTATTTATCTCCATTTCTAAAACTTTTGGAGACATGACATGCAATCCTGCATTAACTCTGTTTTTATAATAAACTGGTCTTTCATCTTCTTTTGCTAGCCATTGTATTACTACTCCTTCTTTATTTGCAATAATTAAGCCACTATCATACGGATGATTATTTGGATGAGTAAATAATGTAACTAATCCATTCATTTTTTTATGATAATTTACAAATCTATTAAAATCTATATCAAAAATGGCATCTGCATTTAAAAGAAGAAAATCCTCTGTTAATTTATCTTTCAATTTAAATAAAGCCCCAGCATTTCCAAGTGGTATTTCTTCATAAAAATATTCGATATGAACTCCAAACTTTTCACCAGTTACTGGAGATATATTACTTCCATCTCCAAAATAATCCATTATTATATTCCCTAAATGACTAACTGTAATTATAATATCAGTAAAACCTTGTTCTTTTAAATTATGAATTTCTCTTTCTAGTACTGGTATTCCATCTATTGGAATCATAGGCTTCGGAATATCACTTGCAATAGATGAAATTCTTGTTCCTTTTCCACCAGCCATAATAACTGTTTTCATGTTAATTTTCCTTTTCTACTGGAGTATATGCTTCAGGTGAATAGTGAATTATAGTTGTTCCATTATTGTCAAATTCAAATGGAATATATAGTAGATTTTTCATAGCTTTCATTAATTGTTTTTGTTTTTCTGGTTGAACATAAAAAACTAAAAATCCGCCACCTCCAGCACCTAATAATTTTCCACCCAATGCTCCAGCCTCTATTCCTTTTTCATATAATTCATCAATTGCTGATGTTGATACAGCTTTACCAGTTTGTTTTTTTAATTTCCATGACATATCTAAAAGTCGCCCAAAATCATCTAAATTTCTCTTCTTGTTAGTTAAAATTTCTTCTGCTTCGTCTACCATTTTATACATTTTATCTAGTTTTGCTTTTTTTTCTTCCATACTTGTTTGATTATTTGCTCTTTGAACTTCTGATGAAAATCTTGTAAATCCAGTAAAAAACATTAATAAATTTTTATTTAACTGTTCTTTTCTTTCTGGAGATATTACTATTGGCCTAACTTCATACCCATCTTTACTAAAATCAATTCGATTAAATCCTCCAAATGCGGCGGCGATTTGATCTTGCCAGCCACCTGCTTCATTACATAGAGTTCTTTCTAAATATATTGCTTCATCAGCTAATTTCTTTTTATCTGCATATTTTCCTTTTAGAGCATAGAATGCAAGTAGTGTACCTACTGCGAAAGAACTACTTGTTCCTAATCCTGATCTAGCTGGTAAGTCTGCTTCATATGTTAATCTTATTTCATGCATGTCTAACATTTTCATTGCATTTCTTATTAATGGATGTTCTATGTCTTCTACGCTTTTAACTCTTTCTGTTTTTGAATATGCCAATTCAGTTGAATAATCGAAAAATCTTGGTAAATGTCTTACATTTACATAGCAAAATTTATCTATAGTAGTCGAAATAACTGCTCCACCATTTTCTTTAAAATATTCTTCCATATCAGTTCCGCCACCAAAAAATGACATTCTAAATGGAGTTTTTGTAATAATCATATAAATACCTCTTCCTTTTTATTTTTCAAATATTTGCTTAATTTCCTTAAAATTATTATAAGAAAATATGATTATAAATGATATTATAACTTCTATTAAATATGTTATTAATTCATTAATAATAATATATTTAAAAATTTTTTTTAAAATAAACGCTATTAAAATTGATATAATATATCTAATAGTTCTTTTTAAAGAAAAATTAAAACTTAATTTTATATATTTTCCCCTTACAAGTAAGAAATATATTAAAAATGTAGATATAAATGAACCAAATGTTGTCGCTACTGCTAATCCATAAATACCAAATGTTTTTACTAGTATTATATTCAATACGATATTAATAATAAATCCTATAATAGTAGATATGGACATCAAATATGTTTTTTGTATTGTATAACAAATTCTATTTAGTAAATCCCTTATACAGAACATATAAATTCCTGGTATATAAAATACTATTAATTTTCCTATTGTAATAATATTATTTTCAGTCATGTTTCCCCTACCATACATTATATATCCAATTTGAGTCGAAAATAAAACTAAAACTATACATGTAGGAATTATTGTTTTATTCAAATATTCTAAATGTTTCATTAAAACTTCATTCATTTTTTTTGAATCATCTTGTACTCTACTTACTTCCGTAAAAAAAGTTGAGTTAACTGCATATCCAATTACATAATAAGGAAGCATAGTAATTGTTGTAGAATAACTTACTAATGTCATACTTCCAGAATTAAGCATTGATGACATTATTCTGTCAACAATATAATTTAATTGTGAAATCATGCTAACTATAAGAACTGGTAAAGATAATTTAAACATTTTTTTTATATTTTCATCTTTTGGCTCAAATATTAATTTAGGATTATATAATCTTTTTTTGTTTATAATTGTATATAATGAAATTAAAATTATTATATGTGATATTACTTTTGTTACTATAATTCCTATAATTCCAAATTTATAACCAAAAACTAAAAATATTAATAATGAGACGTTTAATATTATACTCTGTAATGCTGAAAAATAATAGTATTCATTAGCTTGAAATATTGCAATTAACACGTTTTCAATAAAAACGAATAATACAGTAATTAACATTATTCTAGTAACTAAAATTACCTCTGTCATATTATATAAATTAAAAAATCCAGGTACAAATCCCTTTAAAATTGGAATAGTAAAAATTTCACATAATATTATTAATAAACATATTATAAATCCAAATATGCTAAATATATTACTGATATACTTGTTTTTTTCATCACTCTTCATTTTTATATAAATTGGAATAAATGTTGTTGATATAATACTTGAAAAAATTGAGTTTAGTGCATTTACAAAGCCATCTTCAAAAACATAAACATCTGAAATATATCCGGCTCCAAACCTATATGAAATTAAAACTTCTCTTAACAACCCCAATGCTTTTCCAAATAATACTAAAATAGATAAAATACCTATCGTTTTTAAAATCTTTTTTTTCATGTTTCACCTACTTTAATATTTCTTTTAAAATTTGTAATTCTAAACATTCTTTTTGTATTTTTTTTGTAATTTTTTTAACTTTATTGTTATAGAAATTATCATTATCTATTTTTGCAATTTTTTTATATAAGTCTGTCGAGTCTATATTTGATTTTTTCCAATTTGTTCCATCTCCAATATATGAGGAATATTGTTGAATTTCAAACAAATTTGATATCTCATTACATTTTGGATGATAAATGATAGGAACAACTTTTTTTCCGTTTAATAATCCTAGTATTATTGAATGATACCTCATTGCAATAATTATGTCTTGTTCTTTTATATAATCTAATGAACTCCATATATTATTTGAATCATATAATATATTAACATTCTTTTTTTCAACAATTTTATCCAATAAAATTTTATCATAAGAATATTGAAATGGAATTAATGAAACTTCATATTGATTTTGTAGTTTATCAATTAATTTAGTAATTTCTTTGACAAATTTATTAAATATTTTTTCATTGTTAACACATACTGGTGCTAATATTAAACCTATTTTTTCTTTTTTGTCTTTTGAGTTATTTTCTAAATTAAAATTCATGTTTAAAACTAAATCTTTGGATTTATAAACATTGCTTAATCCTATTTTTTCTAATTCTTTTTTTGAATAATCATCTCTTACTGTTATGTATGATGCCTTTGCTAATACTTTTTTAAAATAAGAATAATTTTTCTCATTTGTTATGGGACCTGCACCCATACCAAATAAATATATTTTCTTTTTCATTAAACTAAAAAAATTTATCATAAAAAACATTCTTTTTGTTGATTCAAGATTCCAATCTGAAATTGCTCCACCTCCTGGAACAATAAGAATATCAGATGAAATCATATTATAAATAAATTTAATTGGATTTCTAAATAATAACTTAATTAATTGCTTAATACTTAAGTAAAAATCATAAATAGATACATCTACTTCACTATGATTTTTTTTAATATTTTTAGGATTGCTTCCAGCAACAATTATTTTAGAATTTTCATCTGTTTTTTTTATCAATTTTATTATTGCTTTTAAAAGGAGCTCGTCTCCTATATTATTTTCTCCAAACCAACCATAAATCATTATTTTTTTTGACATAATTTCTTCCCCCCCTTTTTATATAAAAAATAAACATAAAATTTCTAAATGTATTATAGCAAATATGATAATTTTAATCAAGTTTTGTATGGCAATTGCTTAAAATTATTAAACAAATCTATTGACAATCATTAAGATTTGGTATTACTTCAAAAATAAGTCTTTCTATTTTTGAAAAATCTAATACATAATTAGTTAATTTTCTTTTTAAAGGTACTTTCCCAAAACTATCATCTAAACTTGCTAAATTAAATACAATCTTTCTTAGTATTGATAGATTATTGATACTATTTCCAATTCTATTTCTTGAATGGTCTTCATCTAGAATTACATCTAATCTTCAATGTAATCCACACTCAATATTCCAATGATCTCTTATTACTTCTTCTAATCTTTTAATATCTATTTCATAATCAATAATGTAATAATTTTCTGTTATTGTTATTTCTTCATTTATCATTGTTTGGATTTTTGTGTATGCTATCGCTTTTACCGTTTTCCACTTCTCCTTATCACTTATTAAACTCACATCATATGATAAAAAATATTCTCTAATTTCACTTCTTCCATGATCTTTTCCTATTGTTTTATAATATTTTATATTTTTATTACCATATAAATTATATTGTTTATTAAAATACTTTTTTATATCTTTTAATAATTGCTTTGGTTTTCTTTTACTTTTAATGCATAATGCCCACCTTTATCAACTATTTTATTAACTTTTTTTTCTTGTACTCCTATTGAATCTATTGTTATAGTTGCGCCTGTAATATCTATTAAATCTATCAATTCTGGTATTGCTGTTATTTCATTTGATTTTTCATCTACTTTTACTTGCCTATTGAAATACCTATATCTCCTAAAAAGGCAGAAACTATATATGGTATATTTCCACCTTCTATTTTATTTGTTGCACTTTTTACTGCTTTTCCGTCGATACTTATTTTTTACCTGTTTTATTTTTTACTATCTCGCTTATCCATTCAATAAAGATTTCCATAAACTTTTTACTATCTATTTGAGCATATAAATCTGATAGACAATCATGTGATGGTGTCCCATTTTTTAATCCTAATAATTCATTGAAATATTCTTCTTTTAATTTCATAAAATATGTAATATTAACATAATCTGTTTATCCACATAGTATTGCATAAATTGTCATTATTAGAATATCTATTAATTTATATTTTTTTCCTCTTATATCTCTTGGATCTTCTAATACTTCAAATTGTTCAAATAAACTCATCTATACCATCTCCTAGTATAATTGTAGCTTATTCTTCTATTATTTGGTTACTTATTTACTTTTTTTTACACTTTTTTTTAATTATTTTTAAGCGATTGCCATACAAGTTTTGTAAAAAATGGATAGTGCAAAAAAGTCTAATACGTAATTACATAGACTTTTTTTATTTTTTTATCTAATTTTATCACTCCACTTATAATTTAAATATTGCTTTTTTTCATTTTTTAGTTTTGAGTATTTTTCAATATTTCTTTTTTTTATAAATTTAGCTGGATTTCCACCCCAAATTTCACATGGTGGAATGTTTTTAGTAAGTACACTACCACCTGCTAAGATAGCTCCTTCTCCTATTTCAACTCCAGGAAGTATTAAGCAATTTGATGCAATCCATACATTTTCATGGATTGTTACATCTTTATTTATTGCAACACTATCATAAGGTATTAATTCTCCTTCATAATTATGATTTGTTGTTAAAATTGTTACATCATTTCCAATGATAACATTTTCTTCAATATATATTTTTCCTGTACCATAAAATTTGTTGTTTGGACCAATATATATATATTCTTTTAAATTAATATTATCTGGTGTTGTACATTCAAAATTTCCAACTATTTCAATTTTATGATTACCATTTTTTACTTTGTTCTTTAGTTTTTTTAACTTTATTTTTTTATATAAATATATAAACATTTTTACACCACCTGTACTACATTAACTAAAATTTAAAATTTCATTTTAATGGTATCAAAAATGTTTTTTTGTCAACCACCCTGCACTGAAAGTGCAGGACTTAAAATATCTATATGGCATTACTAAATTCATTATATATCTATAATTTAATTAATGAAATTCCAATACATTAAAAAAGCTAGATTTCTCTAGCTTACTAATTTATTACAATTACTAATTATTTGATTATAATATTCTTCACCTGTTATCTTTTTTATTTTCTTAACTATTTTAGGAAAATTATCTACAACATTTGTTTTACCTATCCTATGAATATCAGTTCCTAAAAAATTAACATATTTATCTTTTAATAATTTTTTAACTAATTTCTTACTAGAAGAACCATAATCACCTAATATACTTGAATAATTAGATTGGAATAACACTCCATCTTCTTTTAATTTTCTAACTAAATTATAATCTTTTTGAAAATATGTATATCTTTCAGGATGTGCAATAATAGGTGTATATCCACTTATTTTTATCTCATATAATATATCTTCTAAATTTAATATTTGATTGTGAAATGGAAATTCAATTAATAAATAATTAGTATTATTTTGACTATATATTTTACCACTTTTAACTAGTTCAACTATATGATCATTAATAAATATTTCATTACCTAAATAAATGTTTATATTGATATTATTTTTAAGTATTTCTTCTTTAAGAATTTCTAGTTTAGATAGTTTTTCTTTATTCTCTGCTTTATAAGAACTATTTTCAATATAATGTGGTGTTAGTATTACATCAGTAAAACCTACACTAGACATTTTTTTAAGTAGTTCAATGCTTTCTTCTATACTTCTAGATCCATCATCTAAATCATATAAAATATGTGAATGTATATCTGTCATATTTCATCTACTCATAATAAGAAGAATATTTGCCTCTCTTAGTTTGTGGTGCTTTATTCATAATAACACCAGCTATAGGTGCATTTATTTTTTGTAATGCTTTTTTTGTAGTATCTAATTCATCTATTTTAGTGTAATTACAAGATGATACTATTACTACTCTATCAACTAAATTTGCTAGTATTAATGAATCAGGTAGACCATTTATAGGTACACCATCAAATATTATATGATCAAATTTATTTCTTAAAAATTCTATCATTTTTTTTGTTGTATCAGAGTTTAAAAGTTCACTTGGATTAGGGCATACTATACCACGTGGTATTACATATAAATTTTTGATAGCAGTACTTGCTATATAGTCACGAATATCAGATTCTTCATAGTTAACTAATAAATTAGATAATCCAAATTTATTTGATATATTGAATATTTTATGAGTCCTTCCAAGACGTAGGTCACTATCTATTAATAATGTTTTTTCTCCATTTTGAGCAAAAGCTACTGCTAGGTTACTACTTATAAATGATTTACCTTCTCCTTGTACAGAACTAGTTATTAATATTACTTTAGATTTGTCTTTAGAAGCAGTAAATTGTAAATTTGTTCTTATAGTTCTTATATCTTCACTAACATTAGATTTAGGTCTTTCATGTACTATTAATTCACTTTTCATTACTTTTTCCCACCTTTACTGATGTCTTGTACACTTCCAAGTACTGGTAATTTAATTTTTTGCTCTATTTGTTCAGCTGATTTAATTGTTCTATCAAAATAGAATATCATAAATACAGTACCTAAAGATATTACTAATCCAGCTAATATATATATAATTAATTGTTTTAAAATATTTATATTATATGGAGATTCGTTAATAGTTGCATAATCTAATATACTTACATTATCCATTTTATATAATGAAGATATTTCTTTAGTAAATACACTTGCTGTCGAATTAGCTATTTTCATTGCCATATCGGCTGATTCATTATTAACTGTTATTTTAATTATTTCTGTATTATTAAGCGATGTTACTGATATTTCACTACTTAATAACTCGTAAGATATATCTAAATTAAGTTCTTTAATAACTTGATTTAAAACTCTACCTGATTTTACTATTTCAGCATACGTTGATATTAAATTTTTATTTAATGTAACATCAGTTTGAGTAATAGATGAACTACTACTTCCACTTAAAATAACAGTTGTATATGAATTATACATTGGTTCTTGTATAAATAATGTATAAATACAACCTAAAATACCTACTGCAGACATGATAATTATTATTAAACCTATTTTCTTTTTAAAATAATTTAATAATTCAATTAAATCAATTTCTTCCATTATAAACACCTCTATAACATGATTATAACATATTAAATTTTAATTGAATAGCATAAATATTAAAAAGTATTCATATACTTTACACATTAAAAATAGTTATTGTTGATTTTTATTTAATAAAATATTATAATTAAGATAATAAAGGGCGTGAATAAATGAAAACAAAAGTAAAATATTTATTGATTTTACTTTTATCCTTTATTTTTATTAATAAAGTTAATGCTTTAAGTGTTGATACAACTAATATAACTTTAAATAAAGGTGAAAGTAAGACAATAGATGTTTATGAGAATGTAGATGAAAGTGTTAAGAATGTTAGTTTTAGTTTAGTATTTACTACTTATGATGTAACAGCTGGATTTACTGTTGATAGTAAATATACTGATGAAGCATCAAGTCCAATTAATCATAATGTAATATTAAATGGTACTGATACTGGTAATATTAAAATAGGTACTATAGAAATTAATGCATCATCAAACCCTAAAGGTAATAGTGGTATTGTAAGAATCGGCGGAATAGAAATCAATGTTACAATTAATGATATAAATGAAGTAAATACTGTTCCAACAGATAATATAATAGACTATAATCTATTAAAAGAAATAAAATCAGATATAGTTAATATTAATCTTAAAAAAGATGTATTTGATTATGATATTATAATAAACAATGATATAACCACATTAGATTTAGTTCCTGTTCCTATAAGTAGTGAATATAATGTAGAAATATCTAGTCAAGAAGTTAAGGATAATAGTCAAATAGTTATTAAAGTATCTAATAATAAGATAGAAAAAGAATATAAAATAAATGTTAAAGTAAAAAGTAAAAGTAAATATGAAGACATTTATAAAGATTATGTAAACGAAGAAAGAAAAGAATTTAAATATAAATATAAAATTATATTAGCAATTATATTACTTTTATCTATTATGTTTATTGGAATAATATTAAATAGAAAAAAATAATCGATTTGATTATTTTTTTATAAATAATTTTAATATAAAACTAGAGTTTATCTCTAGTTTATTTAGCATCACTAATAAAAACTTGTAAAATAGTTTTAATAGCTATTTTAATATCCATTTTAAGTGATAAATGATTATAGTAATATTCATCTAATACTAATCTTTTACCAAACGTAGTGGCACTTCTTCCATTTACTTGCCAGTATCCTGTAATACCTGGTTTAGTTTTTATAATTGTATTATAATATTCTCCCATATCAGGTATTTCACGTGGTAAGTAAGGACGTGGTCCAACTAATGACATATCTCCTTTTAAAACATTTATAAACTGTGGAAATTCATCTATTGAAAATTTTCTTATAAAACTTCCTACTTTAGTAACCCTTGGATCATTTTTTAACTTTTTATACCTTTTATATTCAGTAGCAGCTTCTTCATTTTCTTTTAAATATTTAAACAATATTTCATCTGCATTTGGTACCATAGATCTAAATTTATATAACTTAAAATTTTTACCATTTTTACCAATTCTATCTTGTGTAAAAATAACTTTTTTAAAATCGCCTGTTAACATATAACAAATTTTAACTATTATTAATAATGGTATAAATATAATAACACCAAATATTCCAAAAATTATATCAGATAATCTTTTAATTACTCTATAAAATATAGAATCAGATTTTACGTCATTAAGTACTTCTTCATTCATATTATTCACCCCAATTAAACGTTTAAAGTAGCTATATTATATCATTTTTTATTGTAATGTCAAATAGCAAATTTTGGTTATAAATCAATTATATCCCTATAATTAGTTGGAAAACCTATTTTTTCTTTTACTTCATTAATATTTGTAGTATGTAATAATCCCGATAATCTTTCTAATTCATAACTTATTTCATTCATCATATTTCTAAATTCATCATAACTTAACATAGATTTCATTATTATAATGATTGCATAAAAGTCGTTTTTTCCACATACATATTCTTCATATTCTTTATCAATATTTAAAAGTTCATGATATTTACAATCTGGGATACTTCTTTGTGTTTGATAATCATATAACATATCCTCATGTGCACATAAATTTCTATAATTAGATAATAAAGCTAAATAAATATTTAATTCATAACTACTTATATTATAATAAGAGGCTACTTCATCTTGATCTTCTTCTTTTAATATTGAATATAATTCAGCCATTATACCAAAAGATAAAACCTTAACAGATACCCACATTGGAATATAACCATAATTTGAAATATAGTGTTTAGTTGCTCTATGTTGTTTAGCATTTAATCTTATTTGTCTTTTCATCTTATTTAAAATATCATTTACCTGAGTTAATTTAAAACTTTCTTGCCTAAAGTGTTTTGGATTTAAATAATCATGCTCCCTATACCCATATTTCTTAGATAATTGATAACTTATTATAGATTTAATATTATTTTCAACTATTAATATGTTCTTAAACATTATATTTCTTAAATATCTATCAAATAAAAATAACGAATATAATTCTTCAAAAGTGGCACCCTCTTTAAATTGATTAGGACAATCCGTTTTTACTAAAAAATGTCTATACCCATTTATAAAAAAATAATTTTCTTTAAAAAGAATGTCATACGTCTTATCATAATCATTTATAATTAAACCACGAGATTCAAGTATTTTTATTTGTTCTTCTAGTGTTTTAAACGTCTTTTTCAAATTCTACCACCTATTTTAATTTTATCAAATATTTATAAATAAATAAAGATTTTTATCGAAATTCAAATTAATATTTAGAATTTGTATACTATTTTGTACATTTTTATATTAATAAAAAAAACAAGAAATTAATCTTGTTTGATTTCTAACCCAACATATTTAATAATTAAATCAAATAAATCTAAGTCTTTTACATCTTCTACATAGGTATCATCGCTTTTAATTTCATGTAAAACTCTAACTTCATCGGTAAGTTCTTCATTACTATCAAGTTTTGTTGCTACAAAATAATTTTCATTTTTATATATAGCTTGCTTTATAATTAAATATTTACTTCCATCAGCTAAAGTCATAATAGTATTAATTCTATTTTCCATAATTCCTCCTATCTAGATCTTCCCATACTAGGTTCTTCATTTCCAAATAATTCATGTTGTAAATTACGAATAAATAAATCTTCTACAGTTCCCTCTTCACCTATAGTCACACTATCTGCTGGTTCATATTCAATATTATTATTTAAACCAGTTTCATTTTCATCTGGAGTATATGAATCTAATTCTTCCATCAAGTTAGGCTCTGAAACTACATCTTCTTTATCAACAGTATTTGAAGGTTCATCTATTTTTTCAGATTTTTTTTCATCTACCTTTAAATCTTCTTTTAGTTTCAAATTTTCATTAGAATTTAAAACAGTGTCAACAAATGAATTTGGCTCATTATTTTTAGCATTTTTAATAGAAGTATGAATATCATTTTTAAGTTCACTAACAAACTTTTTAACATTAACAGCTCCTACAGCTAATGAAAATCTAATTGCAGATAATTTTTCTTTAATTTTAGAAATAAATTTAGTATTTCTTGATTTTTCAACTAAACTGTTACTAGCAGGATTATATCCAACAACTTTTTCTTTTTCATCTTTTTCTAAAATTGGAGCTTCTGGTTCTACTGAATTAATAACACTAGAATCAATATCAGAAGCTAGACTTGAAGCCTCAGGCATTTGAAATGTTGGTTCTTCTATATCTTCAAGTTTATCTACATGATATAAGTTATTTGCTAAAGATGATTCTAAATCTTTTGAAGTTTCTACATTTTCTGAGGTTTCTATATTTTCTGAATTTTCTAAGTTATTTTCTTCACTAATTGCATCTTCTACACTAGTGTTTTCTACAACTTCTATATTTTCTTCTGGATCTATAGAAGCATCATTTTCTTTAACTTCAACTGATTCTTCTATGTTATCCTTTATACTTACAGATTTTTCTATTTCTTTAGTTTCAACAACTGGTTCTGCTTCATTATTTTCTAAATTGTTAGATTTTATATCAATATTCAATTTATCAAATTCAACACCATAGAATCTTTCTAATGATTCTAATAATTTTCTTTCACTTAGATATACTTCTAATTGTTTCTTATCATTAGCAATACTTACTCTATCTAATGTTTTTCTATCATCAAGAGTAGCTCTTAATCCTTCTAAAGTTTTTAAATCAGCATTTTTGATATTTTCTACTTCTTTTCTATCTTTTTTTAATGAAGATATCAAAGTTTCTTTAGTAGAAATATTTTTATTTAATCTTTCAATTTGTTTTCTTATATTTTCTATTTCTTTTTTATTTTTACTGATTTCTTTAGTGAATGAATCTAAATCTTGTTTTGAATAACTAGAGTCAGTCATTTCAAATCTTAAATAATCTATTCTACTTTGTAATTCAATAATTTTACTCTCTTTAATAGTAATATTATTATTTATACCATCAATAACCTTTTCTAATCTTGAAATATATAAATCTTTATTACTCATTTCATTATCATATGATTTAATTCTTGATTCGTAATCACTTATTTCATCACTATATACTTCAGTTGCAAATATAGATGGCGTATAATTAACCTCATCCAATAATTTAGTTTGTAAATCAGATATAAGCATAGTAAGATTATCTTCTTTTTCTTTAATTTTTTCTATAATATCAGATGAATTTTCAATATAATCACTAGGCATATTATCCTTTAACTCTAATAATCTATTATTTATTTCTTCATCACTAATATTATTATTTTCTATATCATTAATTACTTCAGAAATTACAGTACTATTTATATAATTATTACGACTATTAATAACATCTAAACTAGATTTTAACTCAACTAATCTACTTTCATCTAATCTTTTTTTAGACTTATCATAACTTTCTTTGTTTTTTTCACGTTCATTTAAATTTTCTTTTAATTTATCATAACGATTAATCAACTCAGCTAATTGTCTATTACTATCCTTTAATTTTTCTACTGAATCTAAACTAGATTTTTTATTTTCTTCACATGCTTCTAGTTCATCATTTAAATTGGTTAAATTTTCCCTTCTTTCTTGTAATAATTTAGAGTATTCCTCTTCTAAACCTTTATCAGGATTTTCACCTAATGAACGTAGTTTCCTACCTATATCATCTAATTGTTGTTGAGTTTCAGAAATTTGTGCATTTAATTTTTCGATTTCTGAATCAAGTAATTCTACACTTGTATTTTCATTATCTACTATAGAATCATTACTATCCATTCTCTCACTTAAAGAAGTTAAAGCTCTATCAATATTATTTATTTTAGATTTAGTATTAATGTAATCAAAAACTGGATAATTTGAATTATCACTTATTTTTTCTTCTAATTTAGCAATTTCATTTTCTACTATTTTCTTTGAAATATTTAAATCTTCTAATTCATTTGTATTCATATCTTGTAATTCTTTTAAGACATTTAATATTTCTTCCCTTGCCATACTTTCCTCCTTATTTTAGAGGGTATTTTAATAAGTTTCCTTATCTACCATACTCTATAATAGAAGTTTAGCATTTTTATGTTTATTTTTCAACACTTTTTTTAATAAAATTAACTATTTTGATAATATTTTACAATTGCTTGAACAGTAATTTTAGAAAATTTATTTTGATACTTTTTACTTTTAAGTAAATATCTATCATTAGGATTAGTTATAAAACCAGCTTCTATAAGTACACCTTTAACATTTATTCTTCTATATAAATAATGTCCTTTTATATTTTTATACTCTCTTTTAGTATTTAAATTTTTATTATATTCTTGTTGTAATATTTTAGCAATATTTTCATTTTCAGGATTTACAGTATCATAAAACACTTGAGTACCATACCAACTAGAATCTGAATCTGCATTTAAATGGATTGAAAAATATAAATCAGCATTTGATTTATTAATCATATTTGCTCTTCTAGATAAATCACTTCTTTTTCTTGAAACCGCATTTTTAACTGATAAATCATAATCACCATATCTCGTTAAATAAACAATAGCACCATTTTTTTCAAATTCAGTTTGCATTGATAATGCGAGTTCTAAATTAAGATTTTCTTCCTTTAAGTTATTATATAAAGCTCCCGGGTCAGTTCCACCATGACCAGGATCTAAATAGATAACTTTTCCAAGTAAAGGAAGATTTAAAGCTCTTACACTAGCGCTTGTAAATAATATTAAAAGAAACATTAATAGACTATATAATTTACTCATAATTTCACCATTAAATTATATGCTATTAATGTTATTTATTTTAAAATATTTAATATTTACAAATAATGATTATATAAATAAGATAAAACTAACTCTTATAAAGTTTTGCAAGTTCATTTGCAAAAAAAACTTTATTTAATATTTTTTGCAAATAAATATCATTTATGACTATTTATATTGAAATCTAAAATAATATTAAAAGAAACATTAATATACTATATAATCGGTTTTTAGTTTATAAATATTTTATTATCTAGTAGCCCCTCATGAAGTAATTCCTCAGTATTATTTAAAAATACTTCTTCAATGCGATCTACTCTACATTTTTCTGATATTAAAATGGCTTCAACTTTATCAACTGCTTTATCTAAATCATCATTAACAACTACATAATTATATTTAGTAACATCATTAATTTCTTGATAAGCTGTTTTAAATCTTGATAATATTTTTTCACTACTATCAGTGCCACGATTTATTAATCTTCTTTTTAATTCCTCCATTGAAGGTGGCATTATAAAAATAAATAAAGCATCTTTTATTAATTCTTTTATTTGTAAAGCACCTTGAATTTCAATATTAAGTATTACATCTATACCTTTATTTAGATAATCTTCAATCTTATTTTTAGGTGTACCATAGTAATTGTCATTATATTTAGCATACTCTAAAAAATTACCTTTTTTTATGTTATCTTCAAATTCTTCTTTAGTTACAAAAAAATAATCTTTTCCATCTACTTCGTTTCCACGTAAAGGGCGTGATGTCATTGATATAGATACCCAGGCATTTATTTTTTCTTTCTTTATTACCTCATTTATAATAGTATCTTTTCCTGCACCACTTGGACCACTTATTACTACTAATGTTCCTTTTTCTTTTTGTTTAATGATTGACATTATATCACTCCTTTAACATTTGATTAACTTATATTAACTATTCTAGCATATTTATTAAAATATGTAACTATCTTTTACAAAATAGTAATTTTACTCTTAAACAAAAAGGACAAATAATTTTTTATAACTATTTGCCAAAAATTTAAATTATTAATGTACTTCAAATAAATTAAAAGGATATCTATTAGGTAAATCTAGATTAAATTTCATTAATTCTTTAGTAGTTGGATGAATAAACTCTAATGAATAGCAAAAAAGTGCGATTTGTTCTTTTACTTTTGCTTTTTTATTATACCTTTGATCACCATATAAAGGATTTCCATGATATGAAAATTGAACTCTTATCTGATGGGATCTACCAGTTTTTAATTTAATATCAACTAATGATAAATCATTCTTATAATCTATTAAATCGTACTCTAAAATAGATTCTTTTCCTTTTAAATCTACTTTAGTTGTATTAGTTTTTGGATCTTTTAACAATTTATCTTTATATATTCCATGACTATTAACTTTACCCATTACAACAGCATAATATTTTTTATTTATACTATTTGTTCTTATACTCTCTGATAATCTAGATGCAGCCTTACTTGTTTTAGCAAACACCATAACCCCGCCTACTGGTCTATCTAGTCTATGGACTAAGCCAAGATATACATTACCTTTTTTATCATATTTATTTTTTATATATTCTTTTAGTTTAGTAAGTAAATCTAAATCATTAGAACTATCTAGGCACGTAGGCATATTTATAGGTTTTTCTACTACTAAAATGTGATTATCTTCATATAAAATATTAATCACATTCCCACCTTCCATATATTCCACATGGTAAAACTAAATTATTATCAGTTATTGGAAGACCTAATTCTCCAGAAGTAACATGTCCTTTATATTTTTCCATAGATGTTTTAAGAATATTATATAATACTGTACTTGATATTCCAGTTGTATATGAATTTATTAAGAAAAATAATGGTTCATCACTTAATATTTTTAAGCATTCTTTGATTAAATTATCTAGATTATGTTCAAATTTCCACATTTCTCCATTTGGACCTCTTCCATAAGAAGGTGGATCCATAATAATTACATCATATTTATTACCACGTCTATATTCTCTTTGAACAAATTTCATACAATCATCTACAATAAATCTTATATTGGCATTATCTAGGCCACATAAATGCATATTTTCTTTAGCCCATTCAGTCATGCCTTTAGATGCATCAACTTGTACGACACTAGCACCTGCAGATGCTGCAGCCATTGTAGCAGCACCAGTATAGGCAAACAAATTAAGTACTTTAATATTTCTATTAGCAGTCTTAATTTTATTCATAGAAAAATCCCAATTAGTTGCTTGTTCTGGAAATATACCTGTATGTTTAAAATTAGTAGGACTTACTTTAAATTTTAAATTTTTATAATTTATAGTCCAATACTCAGGAACCTTTTTATAAAAATCCCAATATCCACCACCTTTATTAGAACGGTGATAATAAGCATCAGGATTATTCCATAAATCACTATTTTTTATAATCCACATAGCTTGTGGATCTGGTCTACGTAATATTACACTACCCCAACGTTCTAATTTTTCACCATTTCCCGCTGAAATACATTCATAATCTTTCCATTCATCACTTAAATTCATAATTCACCTACTTTAAATTATTTATAGCTTTCTTAATAACATCAACTGAATTTTGTAATTTAATAGTTTCATCTTTATTTAATTCAATATACATTTTTGTAGCACCATTACTATTAATAACTGTTGGAAGTCCAATATAAATATCATTATCTTTATCATAGCTTGATACAGTTATAATACTATTTTCGTTATTTAAAATTGCATTTGTAATTCTTACTAAACACATACCAATACCATAGTATGTAGCACCTTTTCTATTAATAATTTCATAGGCCGCATTTCTTACATCATATTCAATACTAGACATTTCTTCTGTACTAATAAACTTATTTATATTTTCTGTTCCTACTAAAGCTTTACTCCATAAAACAAATTCAGAATCTCCGTGTTCACCAATTACATATGCATGCATATTTTTAGGATTCATACTCAATTTCTCACCTAATATATATCTTAATCTAGAAGTATCTAAACTAGTTCCAGAACCTATTACTCTACTTGAATCTAATTTAGAATATTTATAAGTTAAATATGTCATAACATCAAGTGGATTAGTTGCTACTAAAAATATTCCATTAAAACCACTTTCCATAACACTTTCTACAATAGATTTAAATATTTTAGAATTTTTATTTATTAAATCCATTCTTGTTTCACCCGGATTTTGATTAGCACCTGCTGCTATTACTACTATCTTAGCATCCTTACAATCACTATAATTTCCTGCTTTTATATCTATTTTAGAAGGAGCAAAAGCAAGACAATGATTTAAATCCATAGCCTCTCCTATTATTCTTTCTTGATTTAAATCAATTAATACTAATTCATTTACTGATGTAGATTGATTTAATAATGCATAAGCATAACTCATACCTACATTTCCACAGCCTATTATTACAACTTTATTCATATATATCACCCTTTTAATTATATCAAAAATAAATAAAAAAAGTAAGATTTATAAACTAAATTAAAATAATAAAAAGACTATTACATCAATAGTCTATATATTATTACCATTTCCAATTTCTTATTTCTTCTAAATCCGTACCATACTCTTTAATATATTCTTTATGCATAACTAATTTATCCATACATTCTTGATATAATTTAGAAGAACAATCTTTTAATTTATCTGTATATTTTAAAACATCCATAACTAAATGAAATCTATCTAATTCATTTTGAACTCTCATATCAAATGGAGTTGTAATAGTACCCTCTTCTATATAACCATGAACGTGTAAATTTTTATTACATCTTTTATATGTTAACTGATGTATTAAATTAGCATACCCATGGAATGCAAAAATAATAGGTTTATCTTTAGTAAATATTTTATTGTACTCTTCATCTGTTAAGCCATGTGGATGTTCATAATTAGACTGTAGCTTCATTAAATCCACTACATTTACAACTCTTATTTTTAAATCAGGATAATTTTCTTTAAGTATTTTAGATGCTGCAAGTGTTTCTAATGTTGGAGTGTCACCACAACAAGCAAGTACAACATCTGGTTCATTTTCATCTTCTGTTCCTGCCCATGACCAAATTCCAATTCCTTTAGTACAGTGAATTATAGCCTCATCCATAGTTAACCATTGTTGTCTAGGATGTTTAGAAGCCACTATAACATTTATATAGTTTTTTGTCTTTATACAGTGATTAAAACATGATATTAAGCAGTTAGCATCAGGAGGTAAATATATACGTGTTATATCTGCTTTTTTAGTAACTAAATGATTTAAAAATCCAGGATCTTGATGTGTATATCCATTATGATCTTGTTGCCATATATGACTTGATAACAAATAATTTAAACTTGATATAGGTCTACGCCATGGTAAATTTTTAGTAACCTTTAGCCATTTAGCATGTTGACTTGCCATAGAATCAACAATCCTTACAAAAGCTTCATAGCTGTGCATAAATCCATGACGTCCTGTTAATAAATAACCTTCCAAAGCTCCTTCACATAAATGTTCAGATAAAATTGAATCTAATACTCTACCATCATTAGATAAATATTCATCATTTTCTGTTATTGGTAAATCCCATTTTCTATTAGTGGCTTCAAATACATGATTTAATCTGTTTGATAAAGCTTCATCAGGACCAAATATTCTAAAATTTTTAGAGTCTTCATTTAATTCTATAACTGCTTTAATATATCTTCCAAGTTCCATCATATCTTGACATACAGTTTCTCCTCTTTTAACATCAACTGCATATTCTCTAAAATCTGGTAATCTTAATTCTTTAAGTAAAATTCCACCATTAGCATGTTTATTTAATCCCATAGTCTTAGATAATTCTGGAGCAAGTGATTGAATTTCTTCTTTTAAATGCCCTTTGCTATCAAATAATTCTTCTGGTTTATAACTTTTCATCCAATTTTCTAATATAGCTAGATTATCTAAATTATCTTTATTTACTACAACTGGAACTTGATGGGATCTAAAACTTCCTTCTATTTGTTTTCTGTCTATTTCTTTTGGGCCTGTCCAACCTTTTGGAGTTCTTAAAACTATCATAGGAAATAATTTTCTTGTATATTTACCATTTTTAGCTTCTTCTTTTATTTCATTAATTGATTCTATAACTTTATCTAAAGTTGAGGCCATTACCTCATGCATAGTAAGTGGATCTGTTCCTTCTACATAATAAGGCATCCATCCATATCCTTTTAACAAACAATCAAGTTCTGGACGTGATATACGTGATAATATAGTAGGATTAGCAATTTTAAATCCATTTAAATGTAATATTGGTAAAACTATTCCATCAGTCTTTGGATTTATAAACTTATTAATATTCCAAGAAGTTGCTAAAGGACCTGTTTCAGCTTCACCATCACCAACAACACACGCAGCTATTAAATCAGGATTATCAAGTACAGCACCAAAAGCATGAGACAAGCTATATCCTAATTCTCCACCTTCATTTATTGAGCCTGGTGTTTCAGGTGCTACATGACTTGATATACCACCTGGAAAAGAAAATTGTTTAAATAATTTTTTCATTCCTTCTTTATCTTTCGTAATATTAGGATAAATTTCAGTATAACTTCCCTCTAAGTATGTATTAGCAACTATAGCATTACCACCATGACCAGGGCCTGATATATATATCATATTTAAATCATATTTTTTTATAACTCTATTTAAATGTACATAAATAAAATTTTGTCCAGGTACAGTTCCCCAGTGACCTACTACATTAGGTTTTATATCAC
The DNA here is from genome assembly GCA_934169415.1 of uncultured Bacilli bacterium. Lineage (GTDB taxonomy): Bacteria > Bacillota_I > Bacilli_A > RF39 > UBA660 > Faecisoma. The sequence goes on along the minus strand of CAKPNP010000001.1, from coordinate 47,131 downwards.
TTAATTCTAAAGGACGTGTTAAAAGTGGATTATCAAGTAAATACAATTGACCCACTGATAAATAGTTTGCAGCTCTAAAATAAGCATCTATATTATATAATTCTTCTTTTGTTAATGTCATATTTTCCCCTACCTTTATTCTTATACAATTATACTATAAATAAAGTTTAAATACAATAAAAAATAAGCCAAAATATTGGCCTATCTTTTTGAGAATTGTGGTGCACGACGTGCAGCTTTTAAACCTGGTTTTTTACGTTCTTTGCTTCTTGAATCACGAGTTACAAAACCTGCTCTTTTTAAAATTTTACGATAACTATTTTCACTATCTACATTTGGAGCATCATATTCTAATAAAGCTCTTGTTATACCTAATCTGATAGCTCCTGTTTGTCCTGTAAATCCACCACCATTAACTTTAACGTCAATATCGAATGTAGTTTCATTACCTGTTGCAACTAATGGTTGCATTAAATCCATAACGTTAGTTTCATAAGGGAAGAAATCTCTTACATCACGTCCATTAACTGTAATTTTACCAGTTCCTGAAGTCATTTTAACTTGAGCTACAGAAGATTTTCTTCTACCAGTTCCAATAAATACTTTTGCCATAGTACCTCCCTATTTCATTTCCTTTGGTTGTTGAGCAGCGTGTGGATGAGTTTCATTTGCATAAACAAATAATTTTTTATACATTTGTCTTCCTAATCTTCCATTTGGAAGCATTCCTTTAACAGCTCTTTCAATCATTTCAACAGGATATTCATCTCTCATAACACGAGCAGTTCTTTCTCTTAAACCACCAGTGTATCCGCTGTGATTATAGTATATTTTATCGTCTAATTTTTTACCAGTTAAATTAACTTTTGAAGCATTAACAACTATAACATAGTCTCCACAATCAATGTGTGGTGTAAATGTAGGTTTATTCTTACCACGTAATACTGTTGCAACTTTAGCAGCTAGGCGACCTAAACTCATTCCTTCTGCATCAATTACATACCAGTTTCTTTCAACATTCTCTTTAGTTTGCATGTATGAATTTTTCATATTGTTTTCCTTTCTATCAATGAATGAATTGTCCCAAGATTCATTCAGTGCGGGAATTAATTAAATGTACCAATAATGATTGTACTAGAAAAACGCTGGTTTGTCAACCAAATTTAAATAATATTTAATAAAAATTTCAATTATATTTTTTTAAATTTAGTCCATAAATAATAGTGTGCAAATATATTATTTAAACACAAAATGTAGACATAAAATATTACGTATCATATTTAATAAAATACTATTTGCAAATTCTAGATATTTTCTTAAATATCTTTGTAAAATAAGGGAAAAAATATATTGTAACGATATTCCCGCTATTTAAATAATTTTCTAATAGAAAACGATATAATTTACAAAAGGTGGTAGTATGATAGGAAAAATGTTAAGATTTATGAGAACTGAAAAAGGATTTAGACAAACTGAACTTGCTAAAGAGTTAAATATAGCTCAAACAACACTTTCTGGATATGAGACACAGTACAGTAACCCTGATTTTAAAATGATCGAAGAAATTGCTGAACTATGTGGATTTGAAGTAGTTTTTAGAAATAAAGAAACTAAAAAAGAATATTCAGTTGAAAAAGTCCAAAGAAAAGATTTTTAAAAAGTTGAAGATTAATTCAACTTTTTATTTATATAATACATCAACCAAATATAAACCACAGCCCTTAGCAGTTAGAGTATAATTAGTTCTATTTCTTAGTTCTAATATTTTAACAACATCTTCTACATTTTTCTTATGTGAACCTACCTCTATAAGTAAGCCAACCATATTTCTTACTTGATATCTTAAAAAACCAGTACCAATAAATGATATTATAATTTTACTGTCTTCAAGTTTTACTTTAGCATCTATTATAGTCCTTACAAAATCTTTTTCTAATTCTACTTTAGTAAATGCTCTAAAATCATGTGTGCCTATAAAGTATTTTATAGCTTCATTAATAGCCTTAGTATCCAAATTTTTATTATATTGATATACATAATCTTTTTCTATAGGATTATATTCACCCATATTAATTATATACATATATTCCTTTGATTTCACACTAAATCTTGCATGAAAATCACTACTTACTTCTTCTACACTTTTAATATATATATAATCACTAATCAAACTATTTAGTGATTTTTTTAACTTTTCCGGACTAATATTTATATTTAAATCAAAATGGGCTTTTTGATTATAAGCATGAACGAGTGCATCAGTTCTACCTGATGCATATATTTTAACTTCATTATTTGAGTTTATTTTTTTTAAAGCATTTTCTATTTCTTGTTGTACTGTTTTAGTATTTGGCTGCTTTTGATATCCATTAAACTTAGAACCATCATAACTAAATGTTATAAGATACCTCATATAATCACCTACAATATCTATATATATCTTTCATTAAATCATTTATTTCATCTCTATAAAGTAATCTTACACCTTTTTTTCTAGCCATATTTTCAAATTCTATTATATTAGGATTTTTTAATCCATATTTAGATAAATCTTTAGTAAAAATATCATATTTATTACCTGATTCTACTATTTTACCATCATTTAACAATATAACATTATCAGCTATCATATGCGCTAAAGAAGTATTTCTAGTACTTATAACAATAGTTTTATTATATCTTTTTTTTAATAAATTTAATAATTTAATTATTTCATTTAATGATTTAGGATCTAATATAGTATCTATTTCATCAATTAAAATAATTTTAGAATTTATTCCAAGAACTAAAGCTAATGATATTTTAATTCTTTCAGAATCACTTAATGTAGTAATTTTTCTATTTAAATAATTCTCATTTAATCCTACCATATTTAAAGAAGAGATTACATGCTTATGAATATCTGTTACTTTTTTATTTAAATGTTTTATAGCATAACTTAATTCCTCATAAACAGTTTTAAAAATGAATTCATTCTCACTATAAATAAGACCCATTTTTTCATATGGAAATTCTGTGTTTTTAATGTTTATTTTGCCACTAGTTGGCAGTATAAGACCACTTATTAATTTTAATATAGTAGTCTTACCACTTTTATAAGTACCTACTAATACATTAATTTTACCTGGTTTAATACTAATATTTATATCAGATAAAATAGGCTTAATATAAGTTGCATTATCAGTATAAATTAAATTTAAATTTTCTAATTCTATTTCCATAATTCATCCACCAACAATTTCATATCATAATAATCTTTATCTATTAAATCATAAAATTTTAATCTATTAGATAATTCTATTATAAAAGGTAATTTAAATCCTAAATCATTTATTTCACTCTCGCAAGTTAATACTTTTTTACTACTGCCTTTTAAAACAACTTTTTTATCTATAAATATAACTTCATTTGATATTAAAGTAGATTCTATATCACTTGTTATATTTATAACAGTAATATCTTTTAATTTTTTTAATATATCTATATCAATTAAGTTATAAACATCATCTAAAACTATTATTTCATATTTATTTACTAATGCATTAACTAGCGATATTGTTACTTTTTCATGCATATTTAAATCATCTATTTCTAAGACATTATCCAATTTAAATTTAGATAATACTTGATTTAGATTTTCGTTTAATTTAATATTTTTTATAATACTATCAAAATCATTTTCCTTAGAAACTAAATATACTTTATCTTTTAGATTGGTAGATGCTATTTTATCTATACTTACTTTATTTGTATGAATATTACCTGATAATATTTTAGAAAGAGTTGTTTTACCTTTTGAATTTGACATAATTATACTAGTAAACTTATTTTCTTTAATAGTTAATCTTAATTTATCAAAAATTACATTATCATCATATTTAAAAGTTAAGCTATTTATAGATATTTTCATACTCTTCACCACTAAAGAGTATTATATTATAAAAAGTATTATTTTTCAATTAAATTAATCTTTTTTACCAAAATATGATATAATTTTAATGGGTGATAAAATGAAAGAAACATATGAATTATACGAATCAGAGGTAAGAAGTTATTGTAGAACTTTTCCTACCGAATTTAAATACGCTAAAGGCTCAACTTTAATTGATACAAACAATAAAGAATATATAGATTTCTTTTGTGGAGCTGGAGCACTAAACTATGGACATAATAATCCGTATATAAAAGAAAAATTAATCGAATATTTAAGCAGTGATGGAATAATACATTCACTTGATATGTATGCTGAACCAAAAAGAGAATTTATAAAATACTTTGAAGAAGAAGTATTAATACCTAAAGGATTAAATTATAAAATCCAATTTACTGGTCCTACTGGTACAAACGCTATTGAAGCAGCTTTAAAATTAGCTCGAAAAGTAAAAAAAAGAACAAATATATTTGCACTTATGGGATGCTTCCATGGTATGACTTTAGGTTCTATTTCACTTACTAGTGATAGAGATTCTAGAAAAGGTGCTGGTATTCCACTAAATAATGTAACGCACATTCCATCTCCTTATATGTTTAAAGATTTAGATGTAATAAATTACCTAGATACAATATTATCTGATGATCATTCTGGTATTGAATTACCTGCTGCTATAGTACTTGAAACTGTACAAGCAGAAGGTGGAGTTTATGTATTTGAAGAATCATTCTTAAAAGGTATTAGAGAAATATGTGATAAATACGATATATTAATGATTTGTGATGAAATACAAGTTGGTAATTGTAGAACAGGTAACTTTTTCTCATTTGAAAGAGCTAATATAGTTCCAGATATGGTAACAGTTTCTAAATCAATTGGTGGAATTGGACTTCCACTTGCTATGACACTAATTAAAAAAGAATTAGATATTTGGTCTCCAGGTGAACATAATGGTACATTTAGAGGTTTTATGCCTTCTATGATAACTGCTAAAGCTGGATTAGAATTTATGAAAAAAGAAAATATCGAAGCAAAAGTAAAAGAAAAAGAAAAAATAGTAAAAGAATATCTTACAAATAACATTAAAGATTACGATATAAGAGGAATAGGACTTATTTGGGGAATAGATGTTCATGATGAAAAACTATCTAAAGCTATAGTTAGTGAATGTTTTAAAAATGGATTAGTGCTTGAAAGAGCAGGAAGAAATAATAGTGTTGTTAAATTAATGCCTGCACTTACAATAGATGATGATTATTTAAAAAAAGGTCTTGAAATATTAGTTAATAGTATAAATACTGTAAAAGAAAAAATGTAGAAATCTCTACATTTTTTTATAATTTTAAATCTTTAATTAAGCTATTATAATATGGGACTAAACCAATTTTATCAGGTGTATGTTCTGGTAACTGCCAAAAGTCATATCCTGGATAATCATTACCTTCTATTATACCAGGACCATTTGGACCTATAAATACATCCCAACCCACATATTTTATTTGTGGCACCTCTAAAGCGGCTTTTTTAACAAGTTCCATAGCCTCTTTTATATAAGGTAATTCATAACCAATTAATTTAATATTAGTGTATGGATGGGTATCATAAGTAATTAATTTTGAAGTATGAGCAACATTAGAAATTTTACCAGTTTCTGTATCAACAGGACAACATAAACCACTGTTTTCCATATTATCTACAAATTTACCTTCATTTCCCATTTTAGATACTACATAAACAATGTGTGGTATTCCATCTACAACTATAGAAACTATTCTTAAAGAATTAATTGCTAAAGGGTACAATTTATTTAAAGTTTCATGTTGAATAATTTGTTCTTCAATTACACCAAAATTCTTATCTTTATTAGTAACATATTCAAACATTTCTTTTAATGTTTTAAAATCGCTTTTCTTTAATTTTTCTATGCCTTTTCCACTTTCTCCAACATTTGGTTTAGCAAATATAACATCTTTATTTTTCATAAAATTAGAAAAATCTTTATATGTAATATTTTCCAAATCTAAATATTCTCTATTTAAATATTTTTTAAATATCTTATTAAATTCATTTTTATTATTAAATATATGTGAATAATTTTGATCATTACAATACATAATTAATTTTTTATTCTTCATTCTTGTTATATATGTTTTTCTTTGTTTATGATTCATGTTATAATACGCAAATATATTATAATCATTATATCCTGCACCATATCTAATTCCACAATTGATCATATCAAAAAATATATAAGGTTTCGATTTATCTGTTTTTTTAGACACTTTATCAATAACATTAAACATTTTCTTAAAACTAGTGCCACTAATAACTTTTAGATAATAACTTATTTTCATATTTAATCTCCTCTTTTTTGCATTTTATATATGCTATTCATTTTAATATCTGATGGTAATATTTTTGATAAATAATATTTTACCTTATTCCCAAATCCAGGTATAATTAAACTTTTTTCTTTAAACATACATTTTATTGCATATGAACAAACATATTCACTATCCAATAATTTAGTATCAAATTTAACCTTTGCAACATGTTCAAACTCAGTATTTACAGGACCTGGACATAAACATCCAATATAAACATTTGAACATTTTTCTTCAAGCTCCTTTTTTATTCCCATTGTAAGACTATAAACATATGACTTTGTAGCATAATAAGTACTCATAAGTGGGCCTGGTGTAAATGCCGCAAGACTTGCTACATTTAATATATAACCAAAGTCTCTTTTAGCAAAGTCTTTTAAAAATAGTTTAGTTAACATATGAACAGTTTTGATATTCAAATCAATCATATCTAATTCTTTATCGATTTTAATATTATCAAACTCTCCATATATTCCAAAACCAGCATTATTTATCAATACATCTATTTTTTCTTTTTTTACCTCATTATAAAGTTTCATACAATTGTAGCTACTAGAAATATCCAAATCTATAATCTTTACATTATCACCTAGTTCTTTTTTTAAGGCTTCTAATTTTTTTACTCTTCTAGCAACTAGTATTAATTCATGTCCATCACGAGCAAGTAACCTTGCAAATGTAGCTCCAAGACCTGATGAAGCTCCTGTTATTAATATTTTCATTATACCACCCCGGATATATTCATTATACAAAAAAATAGAAAATTAAACAATGATTTAATGCATTATTTTGACATTTAAATTGACAGCAGTTTTTATTTTATATATAATTTAAAAGGTGGTTAGATGGAAAAATTAGCTCTTTATGATGATAATAATAATGTTATAAATGAATACATTGAAAGATGTAATAAATTAAGTATAGAAAAAGGAAGATATTTTAGAATTGTATTAATTTTTATTCAAAACGAAGATGATAAGTTTTTAATACAAAAATGTTCAAAAGAAAAAAATAATGAAATTGCAACTACTGGTGGCCATGTAACATATAAAGATTCTAGCATATACACTGTAAAAAAAGAAATTAAAGAAGAACTTGGTATTGATATATATGATGATTTCACATTATATGAAACAATAAAATATGATAAATGCTATAGTGATTGCTATTATATTAAAAAAAATATTGATTTAAATTCTTTAAAATTACAAAAATCAGAAGTAGATGAAGTATTTTATTTAAGCATAGATGAAATTGATAATTTAATTAATGAAAATAATTTTAGAAAAAGTAATATAATTCCATTTCATGATTTAATAACACTACTAAAAAATAACGATTTAGGGTATAAAGGAATTATAGATAAAAGAAGTAATTAAAAAATAGTGTTTATCACTATTTTTTATATGCACCAATTTGTTAAATCAAGTTTAATATTACCGTTTTCCACAGTTATTTTTGAGCATCTACTTCTAGATTCTAAATTTAAATCAGATTTGATTGCATCAATACTACATTTATTACCTGGTTCCCCATTTTCAAAAGAACAATTACTAGAATTATTTAATAAATCTTCATCACTAAATCCTAAAGCTTTTAATCCATCATATGGTTTAAGTTCTTTATCGTTTTTAATATCGTAAAAATGAAAATAATAAAATTCTCCATTTCCAGATGCATTCCATGGACTTATTTTTGTCTCAGTAGAAATAATAAGTATACCATTTTTTATAACATAATCATATTTAATTGTAGCAGATTCAATATTAGAATCATAAAAATTAAGTAAATTTTCAGATAATATACTTTTATTTATACTATTAATAGTAGAACTAGAATAACCAACTATTTCAGGTAATTCACCTTTTATTTTATTAGAATAAGATAGGTTAGAAAAACTATTAATAGCATCTACTACTTTGATATTGTTATCTTCAGATACATCTTTATTATCATCAAAAGATAAGCTACATCCTGTTAATGTTACAAATACTAAAAAGCCTAAAAATATTTTATTAAATTTATTCAATTTTATCATCTCCTACTATAAGTATAATACATATCTATATTTTTATCAATTTATTTTTTTATAAAATAATAAATACTATTCACTATTAATAATATAATCATAAATATAGTAATTATTATAAAATTTTGTTCAAATATGACATAACTAAACAAAAAATTTAATTTTAAATTATAAACTAAATTAGGACTTATTAATGAATCAATATAAGGCCTAAAAATATTAAGCAATATAAATAATAACAATATAAAATTTAACACATTATACTTAGTGTTTATTTTTTTATATCCTATTGTAAAACTAATTAGTAAAAGTACAGATAACAAGAAAAATAATAGTGTAGATAAAACAGATTCATTTAAGTATACGTATACAAAAATAGTATATACTGTGGATAACATAAGTGCTAATAAATTATTTAATTTGTATAATAGAATATTAATTATTTTCATTTGCATCACCCACTTCTATTATAAATTCTAAAATTTTATTTAACTTAGATAATGTTATACCAAATTGTTCATAATAAACTTTTAATGTAGTATTACTATTTCCTATTTCACTATATTCATATAATTTTCTTGAATAATAATTTTTCATATTATTACTATTTATATTCATTTCCTCAAAATATCCATCGACATCAAATATATAATCTTTATCTACATAAGAAATACCTAAATCATAATACTTATAATTATCTTTATCTATAATTTCCAATATGTGTAAAAGTCTATTATCAAATGAATTTATATTTATTATTAAACTTTTTATATTTAATAAATCTGTATTTTTAATTATTACTTTTCTACTATTTAATAAATTAATATATTCAATTCTTTTAACTAAATAATTTAACTCATTCAAATAATCAGGATTTATATTTGTAAAATAATTATTTTCTTTTATTATTTTTGTATTTTCTTTTAATTTTTCATATTCAATATAAGCTAAATCATTAGTGGAGCTTTTAAATTCAGTTTCGCCATTTATATATATGAACTGTTTTATTCCCATAAAAGAAATATATAAAACAATAACTATTAAAATAATATAAAGTATTTTTCTTAATTTTGTATAAAAATTTTCTTCTGTTATTTTCTTCGAATAATCCACAGCATTTTTTATAAAATCAGAATTATTTTTTAGATCTTCATTATACTGTCCATTTAATATTTCGCCTATACTAACGCATAATATATCTGATAGTTTACTTAATATAGAAACATCAGGGCAACCTAGTCCAGTTTCCCATTTACTTACTGCCTTGTCTGTTACCTTTAATTTATCAGCTAACTGTCTTTGAGTTAGCCCTAAATATTTTCTTCTTATTTGTATAAATTCTCCTATTTTTTTATAATCCACAGTATTCACCATCCAAATAAATTATAGCTGTGGATTGTTAATTCGTAAACCTACTTTTAGTGGAGGTAAAAAAAGAATGCTATTTAGCATCCTCTTACATTAATTCTAAAATAACTATTAAAATATCTTTTTTATAAAGTTATATAACTAATATTCTTCAGGTGTACCCTCATCAATAATTTGTTTAATAATTTTATATTTTTCTTCTACATTATCTACACAATGAATATAAATACCATTTTTAATTATTTCTCTATTTCTATTCCTATAAATATTATATTGATAATTAGAAGCATTGGTAAATATTCTAATTGTTCCAATACCACAAATTCTTTCTAAAATATTCTGTGACATAGTAATCTCTCTTATATATTTATATTTCAATTCTTTCTGTTCTTTATTAAAAAATCCATCCTTATATTCTACTTTTGTAGCATAAAAGTTATATTCTAAACTATCATGTTGTTTTTTATCTAACAATGTTTTTATAGAAGTAATTATTACTATAATTGATATCATAATAACCCATAAATTAAAAGTATAAGCATATATTATGAGAATTGCTCCATAGCATAAAACATATAAACTATTTATTATAAAATCATATATTAAATTAAATTTTGGTTTTAATTGAAATTTTATATTATTATCTTCTATAACTTTCCTTACTTGTGGTTGCTCCATTGACCTAGGAGTACCACATTTTGAACAGAACTTAGCATTACTATCCATTTCTAATCCACAATTTTTACAAAACATACTTATCTCTCCTTTTATTATAAAATTGATTAAATGTTAATAATAGATTTTATATTTTTATAAATGTCTTCCACATTTTCAACATTAACAATACGGATACCATTGCCATAACTATTTTCTGCATTAGTAAATAATATAATATCTCCTAAATTAAAATATCTTTGTACGAATGTTTGACGCATTGTTATTTCTCTTATATATTTATATTTTACTTCCTTTTCAGATAAATTTAAAAATTTATCTTTGTAGACAACTTTCGTTTTATAAAAATCATAACAAAAATTATTATATTGTTTTTTAGTTATTATTGCCTTTAAAATTACTGTAGCAAATAAAATCACAAAGTTTATTAAAAATGCTACAATTCCCATACGAAAGTTTGCTATTCCAAATATTAGACCCATCATTAAACTAAAAATCCCACATACAATTAATTCTGGTAATAACATATATCCAAATTTATAACTTGGACGTACACTTAATTGTATTTCTGTATCTAATAATTTTTCACTTGATGAATCTACATTAACATGTGTTATGCTAGCACCACAACTAGGACAAAATTTTGATTCTTCTGGTAACTTGTTACCACAGTTCTCACAAAACATATATTTCACATTCTCCTTTTACAAAATTAATTAAGCTTAGTATATAATATTTCAAACATTTTTGCAACAATTTTTAAGATAATTGAATAAACATATTCATAATTTTATTTAAAACCTATTTTAGTACTTTATTATTATATAATTATGAAAAAAGAATGCTATTTAGCATCCTCTTCAACTAATTCTAAAATAACCATTAAAGCATCATCTCCACGACGTTCATCAAGCTTAATTATTCTAGTATATCCACCATTACGTTTAGCATAACGAGGTGCTAAAACGTCAAATACTTTTTTAACTGCTTCTGTATCGTTTTGTAAGAAAGCTAATGCTTTTCTTCTAGCTACTAAAGATCCATCCTTACCATAAGAAATCATTTTATCAACGAATTTACGTGCTTCTTTGGCTCTTGTTTCAGTTGTAGTAATTTTTTCATTCATGATAACATCTTTAGTTAAGTTAGCTAGCATGCTTCTTCTATGTTTATTAGTACGACCTAATTTTCTATACATAAAATTACCTCCTAGTCTTCGTCACGGAATCTAAGTCCCATGCCTTTAATCTTATCAATAACTTCTTTTAATGATTTCTTACCTAAATTACGGATTTTCATCATTTCAAGTTCTGATTTTTCTGTTAAATCACCTAATGTATTAATATTAGCTCTCTTTAAGCAATTAAATGCTCTTACAGAGAAATCTAAATCTTCAATTGGTGTTTCTAATTTCTTAATTTTGCTATCTTCTTGTTTAGCACTCATAATACCAGTCATATCAGCTATTTCTGATAATTCTGTTAAAATATTGAAGTGTTCAATTAATATTTTAGAACCTAAAGCAATAGCTTCTTCAGGTCTTAAAGAACCATTTGTATTTACATATAAAACTAATTTATCATAACTAGCATCTTGTCCTACACGGGCATTTTCTACTTCATAGCTAATTTTTTCAATTGGAGAATATAACGCATCAATTGGAATAAATCCTAATTTAGAATTTTCAATATATTGTTTATTTTTATCTCCAGGAACGTATCCACGTCCATTTCTTACTAATAATTCCATGTCAAGTTTTCCACCTTTAGCAAGCGTTGCTATTACTTGATCTTTATTAATAACTTCTACTGATTCATTAGTTTTGATATCACCAGCTGTTACTACACCTTCAGTATCAGCGTGTAAATATATAGTTTGTTCTTCTTCTGAATTATTTTTAAGTACAACATTTTTTAAATTTAAAATAATTGCTGTAACATCTTCTACTACACCTTCGATAGTTTGAAATTCATGCATAACACCGTCTATTTTAACGGCTACTATTGCACTACCTGGCATACTAGATAACATTACTCTACGTAAAGCATTACCTATAGTATTACCAAAACCTCTCTCAAGTGGTTCTAATTCAAATTTTCCAAAATTATTATTTTCAACATATTCAGTTATTTTATATGTTGGTTTTTCAAAGTTTAGCATTTAATAAACCCTCCTTTTATTATCCTCTTGGACGTTTTGGTGGACGACATCCGTTATGTGGGATTGGTGTTACATCAGTGATGGTTGTTATTTCTAAACCTGCAGTTTGTAATGAACGGATTGCAGTTTCTCTACCTGATCCTAATCCTTTTACAAATACTGCTACTTTTTTCATTCCCATATCTACAGCAGCTTTACCAGCAGCTTCAGCACTCATTCCAGCAGCGAATGGAGTTGATTTCTTACTTCCTTTAAAACCTAAAGTTCCAGCTGATGCCCAACTTATAGCATTACCATCCATATCACTAATAGTTACAATAGTGTTATTGAATGTTGATTGAATATATGCTTTACCTTCAGGAATGTTCTTTTTAATTTTTCTCTTTCTTGCTTTATAAGCCATAAAATTAACCTCCTTTTAAAGTCTATTTTTTCTTATTAGCTACTACTTTACCTTTACCCTTACGAGTACGCGCATTACGATTTGTTCTTTGACCTCTTACTGGTAATCCTTTTTTATGACGAGTACCTTGGTAGCTATTTATTTCCATCTTTGTTTTAATGTTCATGTTAACTTCACGACGAAGATCTCCTTCAGTCATATATTTGTTAACTTCATCACGAATTCTAGCTAATTCGTCATTATCTAGTTCACCAGCTCTTTTATTAATATCAATATTAGCATCCTTTAAAATTTGGTTTGATAAACTTCTACCAATTCCATAAATATAAGTTAATGCTATTTCTATTCTTTTATTATTTGGTATATCTACACCTTTAATACGTGCCATTTTAACCTCCTATTAACCTTGTCTTTGTTTATGTTTAGGATTTGAGCATATTACATATACTTTTCCCTTACGTCTAATTACTTTACATTTTTCACATATTGGTTTTACTGATGCTTTTACTTTCATAATTTTCCTCCTACTATTTTCGGTAAGTTATACGCCCGCGTGTTAAATCATATGGTGAAAGCTCTACAACTACTGTATCACCTGTTAAAATGCGAATCTTATTCATTCGGATTTTACCAGAAACGCGAGCAATTACAGTATGTTTGTTTTCTAATTCTACTCTGTATTCATTACGAGGCAAAATATCAATTACTTTACCTTCTACTTCAATAACGTCGTTATTAGCCATTATATCACCTCTTTGTTAAAATTTCATATCCTTCTTTTGTAACAAGAACTGTATGTTCAAAATGTGCTGATGGTTTATCATCACCTGTTATGATAGTCCAATCATCATCTAGGATATAAACTGTAGCTGTACCTAAATTAAGCATTGGTTCAACAGCAATTACCATTCCCTCTTTTAGTTCTAACCCTGTATGAGGCTTACCATAATTAGGAACATCAGGTTTCTCATGTAAATTGGAACCTACACCATGACCAACTAGCTCTTTAACTACACCTAATTTATGTTTTTTTGCATAACTTTCAACCATATAACCTATATCACCAATGTGATTACCAGGTTTTACAGCCTTAAGTCCTTCAAATAAAGATTTTTCAGTGTGAATCATTAAATATTCTTTTTCACGACTTACTGATCCAACTTTATATGTCCATGCAGAATCCCCGTGATATCCTTTATAACAAGCACCAATATCAATAGATATTATATCACCTTTTTTTAGTTTCCTATCCCCAGGGATTCCATGAACTACCTCTTCATTAATAGAAGTACAAATAGAAGCAGGATAACCTTCATAATTTAAGAAAGATGGTGTAGCATCACGACTAATAATATAATCATATGCAAGCTTATCTAATTCTTTTGTTGTTATACCAGGTTTAATAAAACTTTTTAAATAATTGTGAGTATCACCAGTAATTTTACCAGCAATCCTCAAAAGTTCAATTTCTTCTTCTGTTTTTATCATTTAATTACCTCTATCAATAATTTTTACAATTTCTAAAAAAACTTCTTTAGTACTTTTTAATCCATCAACCCTAGATAATAATCCATTACTTTCAAAGAATTTTATAACAGGATATGTCTCATTAACATATTCATTATATCTAACTTCAAAAGTAGTCTCATTATCATCAGCTCTTTTTGTAAGTTCACCATTACATAAATCACATGTATTTTTAAACTTAGGATTAAGTTCTAAAATTTTATCATTATATACGGCACCACAATTCTTACAAGATAATCTTCCTGTAATTCTATTTTTTACTGTTTCTTTATCCACATCTATATAAATTATGTTACCAATTGAAATGTTTAATTTATTAGCTAATTCTACATAAGATTTAGCTTGATTAACATTACGTGGAAAACCATCTAGAATAAATCCATTAGAATCTGTTAATGATTTTATTTTATTTGAAAGTAACTCAAGTACTATATCATCACTAACTAATTTACCACTTTCCATAATACTTTTAACTTTTAAGCTAAATTCATCATCTTTAGTTAAAGTAGCTCTTAATAAATCACCTGTTGAAATATGCTCTAGATTATACTTATCACATAATAACTTAGATTGAGTTCCCTTACCAGCAGCTGGTGGGGCAATTAAAATTATATTTTTCATCTTCTACGATATGATCTACTTTGTAGTTGACTTTCTAATTGTTTATAAGTTTCTAAAGCAACTCCAACAACGATTAATAATCCTGTACCACCTAATGTTACACTACTAGGTAATCCAGATAACATACCAAATAAAATTGGTAATGCAGCTAATATACTTAAGAAAAATGCACCAACAATAGTAATTCTTCCAAGTACTTTACTTAAATAATCTGTAGTATCATCACCAGGTTTAATTCCTGGAATAAATCCACCATTTTTATTTAAATTTTCACTCATTTCACTTGGTTTCATTTGCATAAATGTATAAAAGTAAGCAAATACAAAGATTAAAATTATATAAAGTACAAATCCTACAGGAGTATTTGTAGATAAATAATTTGTTATAAAATTAGTAAAAGCTTCTTTTTTTACTACACTAGCAATTAGTGATGGAATAGAAAGTAATGTAGAAGCTAGTATTACTGGCATAACACCAGCTGAATTAAGTTTAAATGGTATATAATTTTGTTTACCACCAAATGCTGAAGTAGTTTTATTAGCATATTGAACATTAATTCTTCTATCTGCATTTTCTGTATATACAACACCTAAAGTAATTGCTATATAAACAACTACATAAAGTATAAATAATATTATTCCTTTAACACTATAATCACTAGTTAAACTTGTGAATGCTGTTTTAAACATAGTAGGCATACTAGATATTATACCTGCCATAATTATTAATGAAATTCCATTTCCAATTCCTTTTTCACTAATCTGATCACCTATCCATAAAAGTAGACAAGTACCAGCCGTTAGTACTAAAGCAAATTGTAAATAATCTATATTCAATATGCCACTATTACCTAGATAAGCAAATGAATATATATATCCTTGTATAAATGCCAAAGCAATACCAGTAATACGAGTAATTTTATTTAACTCATTTCTACCAGTGCCACCTTGTTTTCTTAATTCAGATAAATATGGAATAATATCCATAGCTAAAATCTGAATAATAATACTTGCTGTTATGTATGGAGTAACACCTAGTGCAAATATAGAAAATTGTCCTAGTGCTCCACCACCCATAATATTTATAAGTTCCAAAAATCCTAATTGAGAAACACCTAAAGAATATTGATTAACCCCAGGTACTACTATAGATTTACCAAGAACAAATACAAATAGACAAATCAATGTGAATAATATTCTTTTTAGAATATCCCTATTCTTAGGTTTAAATATTTGCTTAAAAGTTGCAAACATCTTACATCACCTCGATTTTTCCACCAAGTCTTTCAATTTCTGCTTGTGCACGAGTTGAAAAATTATGTGCTTTTACAGTTAATTTTTTCTCTAAAGTACCATTACCTAATACTTTAATTCCGTCTAATTGATTTTTAACTAATCCCATTTCTTTCAATAATTCAGGAGTTACAACAGCTCCGTCTTCAAATCTATTTAAATCACTTAAATTAATAGTTGCATATCTTACTTTGAATTTAGCATTACTAAATCCACGTTTTGGAAGTCTTCTATAAAGTGGTAATTGTCCACCTTCAAATCCTGGACGAACTCCTCCACCAGAACGAGCATTTTGACCTTTATGACCTTTTCCAGCAGTTTTACCGTTACCAGAACCAATTCCACGTCCTATACGTTTTCTAGTTTCTGTAGCGCCTTCTGCAGGATGCATTGTATTTAATTTCATTATTGCATTATCTCCTCTACTGATTTACCACGTAAGCGAGCAACTTCTTCTTTAGTTCTTTGACTTTTTAATGCTGATAAAGTAGCATAAGCCATATTTACTTTAGTATTTGATCCAAGTGATTTAGATAATATATTTTTAACACCAGCTAATTCTAGTACAGCACGAACTGCTCCACCAGCTTTAACTCCAGTACCTTCGCATGCAGGTTTTAACATAATTTTGCTAGCACCTGTTGTTCCGATTGCTTCGTGTGGGATTGTTCCATCTACGATAGAAACATTAGTTACATTTTTTGTAGCAGCTGCTACAGCTTTTTTAATAGCATCTGGTACTTCGTTAGCTTTACCAGTTCCTATTCCAACGCGACCTTTACGATCTCCTACTGCAACAGTAGCTGAAAAACGGAAATGACGACCACCTTTTGTTACTTTAGTAACGCGGCCAATATTGATTACTTCTTCATCAAATTGTTTTGGGCGTGGTTCTCTTTTTGCTTTTTCCATAATTCCCTCCTAAAATTCTAATCCATTTTCACGTGCTGCATCAGCTAATGCTTTAACACGTCCATGATAAAGGTATCCACCTCTATCGAATGTTACTTTTGTAATTTTTTTATCTTTAGCTCTTTTAGCTAATAATTCACCAACTTTAATAGCTGCTTCAACATTAGAACCATTTTCTAATTTTAATTCTTTATCAATTGAAGAAGCTGATGCTAAAGTGATTCCTTTAGTATCGTCAATGATTTGAGCAAAGATATTACTATTGCTTCTAAAAACGTTTAATCTAGGACATTCACTAGTTCCTGATACCTTAGATCTAATACGTTCATGTCTAGCAACACGGGCAACATTTCTTGATTCTTTCTTAATCATTTTAACGTCTCCTTTTTTATTTATTATTTACCAGCTTTTTTACCAACTTTACGGATAATGTGTTCATCAGTATAACGAATACCTTTTCCTTTATATGGTTCTGGCTTTCTTATTTTACGAACGTTAGCTGAAAATTCACCAACTAATTGTTTATCAGCTCCACGTACAAATAATTCTGTATTTGATGGAACTTCTAAAGTAATTCCTGCTGGTATTTCAACTTCTACAGGATGTGAATATCCAGCGTTTACAACTAACTTACCATCTTTAAGTGTAAAACGATATCCTACACCAACTGCTTCTAATTTTTTTTCAAAACCAGTGCTAACACCATTGATCATATTTTTAATATTAGCATTTGCAGTTCCATGGAAATTTTTGTAGTTATCATTTTCTCTTGTAATAACAACTTCATTATCTTTTACCATAACAGTTATATGTTTATCAACAGTTGTAGAAAGTGTTCCTTTTGGTCCATTAACTGTAACTGTATTATCATTAACTGTTAAAGTTACATTACTAGGAAGTGTTAATACTCTATTTCCTATACGACTCATAAATTCACCCTTTCTACCAGATATAAGCTAATACTTCTCCACCTAAGTTAGAAGTTTTAGCAGCCTTACCTGTCATAATTCCTTTTGATGTTGATAATATTGCAATACCTAATCCGTTTAATACTTTAGGTATTTCTTCAGATTTAACATATACTCTTAAACCTGGTTTAGAAATTCTTTTTAATCCTGTTATAACTCTTGTTTTATTTTCATATTTTAAGTTCATAACAATAACATCTTGTACATTATTTTTCTTAATTTTATAATCGTTGATAAAACCTTCATCTTTTAAAATCTTAGCAATTTCAACTTTAACTTTACTAGATGGAATTTCAACTTCTTTATATCGCATAGCATTTGCGTTACGAATACGTGTAAGCATATCTGCGATTGGATCTGTTACCATATAATCCTCCTTTTCTTACCAACTTGATTTTTTAACACCTGGTATTTGTCCTTTGTAAGCTAATTCTCTAAAACAAATTCTACAAATTCCGTATTTTTTTAATACTGCATGAGGTCTTCCACAAAGATTACATCTAGTATATTCACGTACTTTGTATTTTGGTTTACGACTAGCTTTTATAATCATGCTTTTCTTAGCCATAATATCCTCCTAATTTTTGAATGGCATTCCAAAACCTTTTAATAGGTCATGAGCTTCTTCGTTTGTTTTTGCAGTAGTTACGAATACTATATCCATACCTCTTACTTTAACTACGTCATCGTAATTAATTTCAGAGAATATTAACTGTTCAGTTAATCCTAATGTATAATTACCACGTCCATCATAAGCTTTATTAGATAAACCTCTAAAATCTCTTACACGTGGAAGTGTAATACTAATTAATTTATCTAAGAAATTATACATTCTTTCGCCACGTAATGTTACTTTACATCCGATTGGTTGTCCTTCTCTTATTTTAAAACCAGCTATAGCTTTTTTAGCTTTAGTAGCAACTGGTTTTTGACCTGATATAATTCCTAATTCTTTCATAGCTACTTCTAACATTTTGCTGTTATGTGAGGCATCACCAACACCAATGTTGATAACGATTTTATTTAATTTTGGAACTTCCATGACACTTTTATAATTATATTTTGATTGTAAATCTTTTTTGATTTCATTATTATATTTTTCTTTTAGGCGGTTCATAATACCCTCCTTCCTTAATCAAGATTTTCATTAGATTTTTTAGCAAATCTAACCTTTTTTCCTGCTTTATTTGTAGTATGACCTATACGTGTAGGTTTTTTAGTTTTTGGATCTAAAATCATAACGTTTGAAATATGGATTGGAGCTTCTATTTCAATAATAGAGCCACTTTGTTCACCATTAGGTTTAACATGTTTCTTAACCATATTAACGCCTTCTACTAAAACTCTATTTTCATCTCTTAAGACTCTTAATACAGTTCCTTCTTTACCTTTAGAAGATCCAGCGATAACTACTACCTTATCTCCTTTTTTTAACATAGTTTCCTCCTATAACACTTCTTTAGCTAGTGATACAATTTTCATGAAATCTTTATCACGTAATTCACGTGCTACTGGTCCAAATACACGAGTTCCAACTGGGCTTTTATCATCTTTAATAATTACACAAGCGTTATCATCAAATTTAATATAAGATCCATCAGTTCTCTTTAGACCGAATTTACTTCTAACTATAACAGCTTTAACAACTTTTCCTTTAGCAACTGTTCCGTTAGGAGTAGCATTCTTTACAGTTCCAACAACTATATCACCGATATTTCCAGTCTTAACTTTACTTCCACCAAGAACTCTAATTACAGAAATTTCTCTAGCTCCTGAGTTATCAGCAACTTTAAGACGACTTTCTTGTTGAATCATAATTAATCCTCCTTATGCTTTAACAATTATAGTATAATTGCTTTTTCTACCACTTCAACTAAGCGATAACGTTTAGTTTTAGATAATGGTCTAGTTTCTGCAATACGAACAGTATCGCCAACCATAGCTTCATTTTTTTCATCGTGTGCAGCGTATTTTTTAGAATACTTAACACGTTTTTTATATTTTTTATTTGTTTTGTAAGTTTCAACTAAAACAGTTATAGTTTTATCACATTTATTACTTACAACTTTACCAATTAATTCACGTTTGTTTTCCATAAAGTACCTCCTAATTATTTAGTTCGCGTTCACGAATAATAGTTTTTATTCTAGCGACTAACTTTCTTAGTTCTTTAATTCTTGAAGGTTTTTCAAGATTTCCAGTAGCTTGGCTAAAACGTAAGTTAAATAATTCTTCTTTGTATTCAGCAACTTTTTTAGTTAATTCTTCAGTAGATAATTCTCTTAATTCATTATTTTTCAACGTTTTCACCATCCTTCTTTACAAATTTACATTTGATAGGAAGTTTATGCATAGCAAGACGTAAAGCTTCACGTGCTGTTGCTTCATCAACATCTTTAATTTCAAACATAATTTTATTTTTCTTAACAACTGCAACCCATTCTTCTGGTTGACCTTTACCTTTACCCATACGAGTTTCTAGAGGTATTCTAGTTAATGATAAGTGTGGGAAAATATTAATATAAACCTTTCCTCCACGTTTCATATAACGAGTCATTGCAACACGAGCTGCTTCTATTTGTTGTTGTGTAATCCAAGCACCTTCTAATGCTTGTAATCCATAGTCACCAAAGTGTAATTCTGTATTACCTTTAGCTAAACCGTCATAAGGTAGTCTATGAGGACGACGGTATTTAGTTCTTTTTGGTATTACGGCCATCTTTCATACCTCCCTTATCTTTTTTAAGGATTTCTCCTTTGTAAATCCATACTTTAACACCAATTTTACCGTATGTTGTATTTGCTTCTTTATGAGCATAATCAACATCAGCTCTTAAAGTATGAAGTGGAATCATACCTTCTGTATATCCTTCAGTTCTAGCCATATCAGCTCCGCCTAAACGTCCTGAAACAGCTGTTTTAATTCCTTTTGCTCCAGCTTTCATAGTGTTTCTAATAGCTCTTTTTTGAGCAATTCTAAATGAAACACGGTTTTCAATTTGATGAGCAATATTTTCTGCTACTAATGCAGCAACCATATCTGGGTTTTTAATTTCCATAATAGAAATTTCAATATTTTCACCAACTAATTTGCTTAAATCTTTTTTAATTTTTTCAATTTCTTCTCCACCATGACCGATTACAACGCCTGGTTTAGCAGTATTGATAATTACGTCGGTTTTTTTGGCATTTCTTTCAATAACTATACTAGCTACTGATGCATCTTTTAATTTTTTATCTAAAAATTTACGAATTTTAGCATCATTATTTATATACTTAGCAAAATCTTTGTTATCAGCATACCATTTTGATTGCCAAGTTTTATTAACGCCAATACGAAGTCCTATTGGACTAACTTTTTGACCCACGTTATTCCCACCTTTCTTAAATTATTTATTATCACTTACAACAATTGTAATATGACTTGTTCTTTTTTTAATTGGATCAACGTGTCCACGTGAACCAAATTTCATTCTTTTCATAACTAAGCCTTCATTTATATAGGCTTCACTTACTTTTAAATCTTCTTGTTTTAATCCAAGATTATTTGTAGCATTAGCTGTAGCGCTAGTTAGTACTTTTCTAATATCTCTTGCAGCTTCTTTGTTCATAGATGCTAATATAGTATCAGCTTCTACAACACTCTTACCACGTACTAAATCTATTACTAAACGAGCTTTACGAGGGGCTATTTTAACATTTTTAGCGATAGCTCTTGCTTCCATTTAATACTCTCCCTTCTGGTAATTATTTTTTACCTTTGTCTTCACCATGTCCACCACATTTACGAGTTGGTGAGAATTCACCTAATTTATGTCCAACCATATCTTCTGTTACATAAACAGGAATGAATTCTTTACCATTATGAACAGCGAATGTGTGTCCAATAAATTCAGGATAAATTGTTGAACGGCGAGACCATGTTTTTATAACTTCTTTTTTTCCACTTTCGTTAACAGCTTTTACTTTTTTCATTAAGCTTTCATCAACGAATGGACCTTTTTTTAGACTTCTTGCCATCTAATCAATCCTTTCAATTATTTTTTACGACGACGTACAATTAATTTGTCGCTAGATTTTTTTGTACTACGAGTTTTATATCCAAGTGCTGGTTTACCCCATGGAGTAACTGGTCCTTTACGTCCGATTGGAGCTCTACCTTCACCACCACCATGTGGGTGATCATTAGGGTTCATAACAGATCCACGAACTGTAGGTTTAATACCCATATGTCTTTTTCTTCCAGCTTTACCAAGTTTAACTAACTCATGATCTTCATTACCAACTTCACCTATTGTAGCACGGTTAGTAGCTATAACTTTTCTAACTTCTCCACTAGTAAGTCTTAATAATGCATATTTTCCTTCAAATCCTAAAATTTGTACTGATGAACCAGCTGATCTAGCTAATTGTCCACCTTTACCTTTTAGTAATTCAACATTGTGTACCATTGTTCCTTCTGGAATTTTGTTAAGTGGTAAGTTGTTACCTACTTTGATATCAGCATTTTCTCCTGATTCAATCTTATCCCCAACTTTTAATCCTTTAGGAGCAATTATATATCTTTTTTCACCATCAGCATAATTAATAAGTGCGATATTTGAAGTTCTGTTTGGATCATATTCTATAGATGAAACAGTACCTACAACTGTATCTTTATCTCTTTTGAAATCAATGATACGGTATTTTCTTTTAGCTCCTCCACCGATATGTCTAACAGTTATTTTACCTTGATTATTACGTCCGCCTTTTTTATTTAAGCTAACTGTCAATGACTTTTCTGGAGTAGTTTTTGTAATTTCACTATTAATTATAGTTGACATATTACGTGTTCCATTAGTCATTGCTTTATATGTTCTAACTGCCATAGTTTCCTCCTTATTAGATTAGTTAAGTTCTATTGAACTTCCTTCTTTTAATTTAACAATAGCTTTCTTTACTTTGCTTGTGTAACCTGTATATTTACCAACTCTTTTTTTCTTTGGTCTTACAGTTACTGTATTAACGCTTTCAACTTTAACGTTAAATATTTTTTCAATAGCTTGTTTAATTTCAGTTTTGTTTGCTTTTGGATCAACACTGAATGTAATAACATTATCTTTAGCTAAAGTACTTGACTTTTCAGTCATAATTGGACCTTTAATTAAATCTCTTAAGTGTTCCATTAAACAAGCACCTCCTCTATAGCTTTTACAGCTTTTTCAGTAATAACTAATGTATCAGCATAAACTATATCATAAGTATTAATTTCATCAACTGATAATAATAATACGTTTGATAAATTTCTTGTACTTAAAATTAAATTATCTGTAAGTTCATCAGTTACTATTAATATTTTTCCTTCTAAATTCATTTTTGATAATAATGCTTTCATATCTTTAGTTTTAGATGATTCAACATTAATATTATCAACTACAACTAATTTAGATTCGATTGCTTTATATGCTAAAGCAGATTTTAAAGCAAGTCTTCTTTCTTTTCTATTCATTTTAATTGAATAGCTTCTTGGATGTGGTCCAAATACGATACCACCACCTGGCCAATGAGGTGCACGAGTAGATCCTTGACGAGCACGTCCTGTACCTTTTTGTCTCCATGGTTTTCTTCCACCACCAGATACTTCACTTCTTGTTTTAGTATCAGATGTACCTTGGCGTGAATTATTCATAGCTAATCTTAATGCATCATAAAGTACTGCATCATTTGGTTCAATACTCCATAATTCTTTAGCTAATTTAATTTCGCTAACTTTTTCTCCTTTAGTATTTATTACTTGTAATTTTTCCATACTATGCTTCCTCACTTTCTTTTGAAGCATCTACGTTACTACTAACTTCTGTTGTTACATAAGAAATTAATTCTTCTTTTGGATTAACTTTTCCATTAGCTTTAGTAGCAGATTTAATAATAACTAAGCTATCTTTAGCTCCTGGTACATTTCCTTTAACTAAGATGCAGTTATTTTCTAAATCAACTGAGATGATTTCTAAGTTTTGGATTGTAACAGTAAGTGTACCCATGTGTCCTGGTAATTTTTTACCTTTGAATACACGCATTGGTCTCATTGTTCCCATTGAACCTGGTTTTCTATGATAATGTGAACCATGTCCCATAGGTCCTCTTGATTGACCATGTCTTTTAATAACACCTTGGAACCCTTTACCTTTTGTAGTTCCTGTTACGTCAACAACTTCACCAGCTTCAAATATACTTGCGTCTATTTCTTGACCTAATGAATAATTGTTAACATCTACACCTCTAATTTCTTTAAAGAAGCGCTTAGGTGTAGTGTTTGCTTTATTGGTAATACCAATAGAAGCTTTTGTCGCTAACTTTTCACGTTTTGTATCAAATCCTAATTGAATTGATTCATAACCTTCGTTTTCTTTAGTCTTAATTTGTGTTACAACATTTGGTTCTACAGAAATTACAGTTACAGGAATTAACTTACCAGAATTTGTAAATACTTGCGTCATTCCAATTTTACGACCTAAGATTCCTTTCATATTTTCTCCTCCTACATTTTAATTTGAATATCAACACCACTTGGGATTTCTAAATGAGTTAATGCCTCAATAGTTTCCTTTGTTGGATTTTTGATATCAATAAGTCTTTTGTGTGTTCTTTTTTCGAATTGTTCACGTGAATCTTTGTATTTGTGAACAGCTCTTAAAATTGTTATTTTTTCGATTTCAGTTGGTAATGGAATTGGTCCTGAAACTTCTCCACCAGTTCTCTTAACTGTTTCTAATATTTTTGCACAAGCATTATCTAATGATTTGTGTTCAAATGCTTTCAACCTAATACGAACTTTTTCTTTAGACATAATATCCTCCCTTCGCCTATATCACTGTATAGACTTGCTCCGAGCAAATAACCCGATTTTGCGTCATATAAGTTTTATTTATTTTTCAACTTAACCTGGCGTATCGGCAACCTTGCACATCATAGCAGCCACACATAATCAATTATACAAGATAATTATATTAAAAGCAAGTGTTTTTTTAACTTTTTTTCATATTTGGTCACAGTTCAGACATATAAAATAAGAAGTAAAATATAATTTTATTACAAAATAATATCAAAATTGTGTAAAATTGATTAAAAATAAGGAAAATTTATATATCTAGTTATCTGCAAAAATATTCATTATTGCCTTTATTTATAAGCATTTATCTAGAAAACCATTCTTCTAGTCTGAACTGTAACCATGACTTTTAAGAATAGATAAAATAAAATGAAAGAAATATAATAATTTGCAATAAATAATTATTTAATGCCTTATCGGGATAAAAAGATTATCAGTATCAATATTAATTATTGATAAATTAAAATGATAATATAGAAATTTTATATATTTTATTATATAATGGTATCATAATTTATATTAGTATTTGATTTACAAGGAGTAATTTATGGGAAGTAAAATAGGGAAAAATGCAAAATTACTGATTGCTAGTGATTTAATTTACAGCCTAACTGCTGTATTTATAGAAACATTTTTAGTTGCATATCTTTTAAATATAACAAACGAAAATATAACAACAATTTCGATATATTATATAATAATATATTCTTTACTTAGTTTAGGAAACATATTAATTGGTAAAGTAATTAAAAAATATCCTTCTAAGAATAAGCAAATATTATCACTTGGAATTGTATCAAGAGCATTATTTATTTTATTTATAGTCATATTATCAGAAAAAATTGCAACTAATTTTATTTTAATTGCGATAATATACGCTTTTTCCGAAACACTATATTGGTGTGCCCACGAATTGATCTATATAGATGTAACAAATAACAACAATAGAAAAAAATATATGTCTATAAAAAAAATATCAAGTAAAATTTTAAATATAATATCACCTATTATTTTAGGAACATCAATCGGACTTTATTCTTTTACAAAAATTGCTATTTATATTTTTATGTTATCTGTTATACAAATTCTAATAACTTTATTTATTAAAACAGAAACAAAAAATGATAAAAACGAAAAATATGATTTAAAAAAATTTATAAAAAATATTAAAGATAATAATCTAAAAAAGATTAAGAAATATGGTTTATCAGGTATAGCCTATGGTATTGTAGAAAGTTCAATTAGTACTTTGATAATTATTATAACTATCATGACATTTAAAACATCTTTAAATTTAGGGATTTTGACCACAATCTTTTCTATTTGCTCTATGTTATCACTAATGTTATACAATAAATTTTATAATAAAAATAATGCTAAATTTATATTGATATTATGTTCTATTATTGTTGTATTGGGAGTTGTTGGCTTATTAATAAATATTAGTAAAACAAGTTTAGTAATTTATAATTTCTGTTATGTAATAACATTTTGTATTTTTGATGTTGTATATAATACCAGAAAAGGTGATTTAGTAAAAGAGTGTAAAATAGAAAAGTATAGAGAAGAATATATTGGATATACTTCAATTTCAATCGGATCTGGAAGGATAA
This sequence comes from uncultured Bacilli bacterium, assembly GCA_934169415.1. Lineage (GTDB taxonomy): Bacteria > Bacillota_I > Bacilli_A > RF39 > UBA660 > Faecisoma. Next base: position 20,380 of record CAKPNP010000001.1, on the reverse strand, counting down.
TTGGATACATATTAATGTTAATCGTATCTTTTACAAATAATATTATTTATTTTAAAATATTGCTTGCAATTGTCACTTTATTTGCGCCTATATACTGTTATTTAATAATCAAATCATTAAGAGATTAAAATATTCAATAGTATAATCTAAAAGGATAGTTTTTAAGCTACATATCATATATAAAATAAACTTCAAAAAACGCCAATATTAAATGGCGTTTTTAAATTATCTGATTATCTTCTTTCTAATTTTTGATGAACTAAGTTATGAAAAATAACAAGAAAAATTAATTTCTTGTTATCAAATTTATATATTTTATGCTTTTGGTCCTTTCCAATTTTCAAATCTATCTTTTAATTTTTTTAATTGTTCAGTTTTTATAGTTATAATTCCATCTTTAGTTTGTTTATCTTCTACTTGTATTGGTTACATCCATTATCTACAAGATTATCTAAATCATCTATAGCAAACATATTTCTACAATTTTGGCATTGTATCTTATTTCCTACTTGTACAAAATATGTATATGGAGATCCACCACATGATTGACATGTATTTATAACAACTTTCACATCACCCTTTGAATCTCTAACAGCAAGTAGTCCAATTGTTACACCTTCATATTCATAACTAATATATGTACCTTATCTGTAATATCAGCTTCATTAATTAAAATATAACCATATTCGTTTAATTCAGATTTTTTTACTTCGCCTGTTGCTTCTAAGGCACCTGGAAACATTCCTTGATTTTCTAAAGTACAACCAGTTAAAATTATACTTGTTAAAATAATTAGTAAAATACCCATCTTTTTCATTGTTCACCTATATTAGTAACCTTATAATCTAACTTACTGATTGCATTAATTATATCATTTTTATTAACATCATTATTTAAATATATGGTTGCTGTTTTATCCTTTAAACTAACTTTCACTTTAGAAACACCATTTAACTCTAATAAAACTTTCTCTACTTTAGATTTACAATGTTCACACACCATACCTTCAATAGTAATTACTCTCTTATTTTTTTTACCAAACATATATTACTTTTCCCTCCATCTTTTTAATCTTAAAGTATTTATTATAACAGTAAAACTAGATAATGTCATAGCAAGACCCGCTATCATTGGATTCATCGAAATATTAATAAACTCCAATACTAAACATCAAAGGAATTGTTCCTAAACAAAATAAAAACATTGAAAGCATTCCTTTTATAAATGAACCTGTTGATAAAGCATATACTTGCATAGCCTGTAATGGCCCACATGGCATAAATCCATTTAATAATCCAACTATAAATGAGTTATCTGTTTTAATCCTATTTTTAACTTTAACTTTGGCAATCTAAATTTAATTACATTCAACATACTTAAAGACATTAAAAACATTATTATTGAAGCAAATATAATAATTAATCCATTTATTTTTTCATTTACGCTAATAACCGATCCAATTAATCCTACAATTCCACCTAAAAATGTATAAGATATTAGTCTACCTAAATTATAAAAAATTGTTTTTTTTAAGTTAACTTTATTTTCTTTAGTAAATGTAGCCATTAAGTTTATAGCACCACACATACTAATACAATGAATACTGGTTAATAATCCCGTTATAAATAGCATTCCATAGGTAATATTATTACCTATAGTAGGAATTATATTAAAAATGTTATATCCAAATATTTTTTTTATTAAAAATATTAATAACAAAATTAAAACTAATATAAAAATAAATTCTTTTAATTTTATATTTGCATCTATATCTTTAATATTTTCACTTATATAATCTTTTTTTGCAAAATAATCTAATGAATTTATTACATTAATGATATTTGCCTCATCAATTCCCTTTGAAGAAGTTATTTTAGCAATATCTTTAGTTATTTCTACATTTTTAATTTCCTTTAATACGAAGTAATTCTTTTTTTATTTTATTTCTACAATTATCACAAGTGATACCATCAATTTTTACATATATAACATGCATTAATTAAGCCTTTCAATTAGTTCCATTACTTCATCACCACGTTTTACATTATAACACCCCCCTAGGGGGTATTAGTAAATATATAAAGACTATATTTTAGAAAAATTTTATAATAACAAAAAACTAAGTAAAAATTATTACTCAGTGTATATTCATTAATATTTTATATAATAAGAAAAGTTTTCATCTATTAAGTTAGTATTTAAATTTTTTAAATAACTATCCATAATTTCTAACTCTTCTTTATTTTGGTAGTGTGAATAGTTTCATACACTACCATTTGTTTTTCCTTTATTTTTTAATGAAGTTCTATAGTTTAGCCAATCACTCCCTTTTTGGAGTGTATTTTTATATAGAAATTTCATTTCATATCTATCAAAAAATGACATATTCCTCTATAATCATTTTAGAACAATAAATCATAGAATCGAGGTATATGTCATGTCTAAAATAATATCACATTTTATTAAATTTTTAAATAGAATTAATAAATTTATTTGGAAAATTATTGTTTTTCTTTCCAAATTTATTAAAGTTGATGAAATTAATCATCTTGATGATAAACCTGATAATGTTAAATATCGTTTATTTAACGTTGATGAACCTGCTATTATTGAACCTTTTGTCAAACCTTTTATTTTCAAATCTTTTTAATTTGCATAAATTTAAATAAGCTATACATTTAAAATAAAAATCTTATATTTTTGCACTTGAGTAAGTAGTTAGAAATTATTTTAAATATTCTATATGAATGGCATAAACGCCATTACATTTTATTGCGTCTTTATACCCATCTATACTATTAATTGATTTTATACCTTCTTTATAATCATCAGTTGATGATAATGTATATCTAGTGCCTTCTAACATTAGTAGTTTTTCTATTGATTCATACCAATTTATTTCCTTAACTATACATTTTATTTTTTCTTTATCATAAGAAACAAAGTTTATATAATCACTTGGTTTTATAACAGAATAGTTAAAATGCCCATATCCATTTTTAGTGGAACGTATTTCAATTCTTTTTAGATTATTTTTTATTGCATTAAATGCGCGATTATTAATATCAAAAGTATATTCCATTAAATTAATCTCCTTACTTTTGAATTGTTTAAATCCTTTGTTAATTTTGGGTATCTTTCATCATAAGCATACCCTTGTGGAGGAACAAAGTTATATTTATCCCTTAATTGTGATAAATCTATCGGGTCATCTAAAATGTCGACATGCTTGATTTCATACGCATATTTTGACTTCTTTAATCCGTTATTAAAATCTAAATTCCCATATCCTTCTTTTGATATTTTATTTTGGTATTCCACAATATCACCTAACTCTATTATATATTTTAATGCACAAGTAGGAACGGTTTCATAAACATATAATATTTCTATTTTTTGTTTGGGATAATATTTTCTAAATTCATAATTTTTTTCCCCAGTTTCAATTTTTTTTGTAGACTCTGGTTTTATACTCAGATAGATTCCTTTTTTCATATTCTTCAAACTCCTTTTTGAAATGGTAGTGTGAATAGTTTCATACACTACCATTTGTTTTTCCTTTATTTTTTAATGAATTTCTATAGTTTAGCCAATTACTCCCTTTTTAGAGTGTATTTTTATATAGAAATTTCATTTTATATCTATCCAAAAATGACATATTCCTCTATAATTATTTTAGACGAATAAATCATAGAATCGAGGTATATGTCATGTCTAAAATAATATCACATTTATTATCATTAAATCCTCCATCAAATCTATTTTATTATATCATAAATTTGATTTATTTTTTCATATTTTTGGATAAATTTACTATCATTAACTACCCAGAACAAATATTATTTTTTAAACTTATTTAAACTATTTTAAACTTTTATAAATCTAACAGTTTTTAAATCACTATAAACAAAGTATCACGCCATATAAACTGAATTTTATGGAAATATATAAAGACTATATTTTAAAAAAAGTTTATAATAACAAAAAACTAAGTAAAAATTATTACTCAGTCTATATTCATTAATATTTTATATAATAAGAAAAGTTTTCATCTATTAAGTTAGTATTTAAATTTTTTAAATAACTATCCATAATTTCTAACTCTTCTTTATTTTTAAGTACATTAAGCATACTTATTATATCATTTTCATCTAGTTTAACTCTTTGTTTTATTTGCTCAAAACTTTTTAACTCTCCATTTTCATTATACATGCCAGTTTCTAATTCATAAATTCTTTCCCATTTTGAAGAGTTATTTCTTAATATATCAATTGTATATATAGTAATTCCTTCATCGTTTACTTGTGGAAATACTCGTTTATTTGTTATTACACCTTTTATTCCACTTTGCTTTTTAGTACTAAAATTATTTTTAATTTTTTCTAAAATAGTTTTACCAGATTTTATACTGCTACATGCATTTGAAATATTTGCTTTTTTTGAATAAACTTGTAAATATAAATTTATTACATTTAACTTTTCTAAATTTTGTCTATAAATATTAACAAGTCTTTTTACATCTTCTATTAACATTTCTTTATATGTAACTAAATTTCCTTTATTATTTAATATTTCATATTCAAATACAATTTCATCATCTTTTTTTATTGATACAGTTGTTTTTGATTCTTTTTTTATAGATATATTAAAATACATAATTTCACCTCATAGTGAAATAATATATAATATTAATTATAATATGTCAATTGTTATTTTAAAAATTTATGATTTTCATCTAAATTTAAATTAAAATCTTCTATTTCACTATAATTACAAATATAATCTAATTTAGAATTTATTATAGCATCATAAAAATTAATATCACATGGAACGTCTTGATTTAATTTTAAGCTAGATTTATAAAAAGGTAGTCCATATAATTTAGCCGTTTGGTTATTTAATTCAAAATAACAATTTTCTAATAGATTAAGTGCAAAAGTTTTATCAGTAAAATATCCAGGATCAGGAGATAAATATTCATCATTTTCTTTTTTATAATAAAGTCCATTATTACAATATATCACTTCAAAAAACTGTTTATATGTTATATCTATCAAAAATGTTTTATCCTTAATTTCACCATTTTCATTTATTTTAAATGTTACAGTACCAAATGAATGATTATAAGGATATTTAAAATCATTAAAAGCATTATTTTTAGTAACTTTTAATCCTAGCCTTTCAAGTGGAATTAAAGAAATTGACTGAGATATATCACAAAAACTTTTAAGTGAAGAATTATATACATCACCTCCAAGTTCTCTTGTTATTGGATACAAATTTTCTAATGTATTCTGTATACTTAATTTTATTATAAATTCTGCCTCTTTTAATAAAATAGATTCATTATTTTTAATTTTTTCTTTTATATCTTGAAAATCATATTCACCTAAATCATATTTTTTTCTTTTGGCATCGATAATAAAATTTTCTTCTATAAGTAATAATAAATTTTCTAATTTTTCACTTTTAATATTTAATTTATCACTTAATATATAATACTTAGAAAGTAAATCTTGTAATAAATTAATATCTATATTCCCACTATATATAATCTCTTCTATATAAGAAACTATTTTCTCTATTTCATTCATAAATTACCTCACTATATTAAAAACATCTTTTATATCACTATAATCTAATACATTTATTCTTAAATTGTTTATACCAATATCAAAATAATCTATATAATCATTTATAAATAAACGTTTATAATCATATATCCTCATTAAATCATTTTTTACTACTATGGGATATAGATTATTAAATCTATCTTGTAAATATGAATCAGTTACATTATATAATTTATTTAAATTAAATTTTGATATCATAGCTTCAACTCTTCCATATATAATAAGTTCTAGATTTGGTCTTTTATTATATCTATTTATATATGAATTTACTAAATTAATTATTTGATTTTTATTAAGTTCATAAGATAGTGTAACTTTATTTACACCAATACTGTGGAGAAATGCAACAGAGTAAGAATTTGTTACATTAAGTGAATAATCTGTTGAAACATTTTTATATTTTAAAACGCTTCCTAATTCACCTACTAATAATTCGGAATCATAATCTTTATAAGAATTAATAACTCTATCTAATTTTAAAACTTTTCTTTCATCATCTATAAGATCATATATATCACTTTCTAAATATATATTTTTAAATGGTAAAGATTTAATTTTTTCATATTCTTTAACACTACTTACTAATATGTTATAATTATTTTCTTTTTCATAATCTTTTAATTCTATACTGTATTCTTTTTTCACATAATCATATTTGTACAATCTTTTATCATTTAACTCATTTATAGCTTTTCTTCTTAAATCATTTAATTCAGCTATCGGTATAAATATATCATCATCACCATTTACTTCAATAGAATTTATGCTATAAATAGTATTTCCAAGTTTAGAAATTTGCTCTTTTATCTTTGAATGACTAGTAGGTGAATTTATACATTTTAAAACATTACCCCCAAATACTGTAATATTATTTATATTATCACTAAGTTCTAATTTAATTGAACTATCTTTATATACTGATACTTTAGCATTTATCATGACTTTTCTTTTTTTAGCATCTATTTCTTCTTTTATTTTTTTATTTAATAAATAGTCTGTAGTTTTTAAAACATCTATATTTTCTAAAAATTTGTCTTTACAATAAATTGAAATTATTCCGCCACTTGCATGAGTAATCTTTTTTCTATCTTTATACATATTAGTTACAACAAAACCTACATCACCAATTCTAATTCCATCATTTATATTTAGTTCATCTGCAAGTTTTATAGTTACATAGTTATTTTGGCATTTTATTACCTTACCGATTTTTATTCCTTGGTGATTTGGTCTATAAGAATACGTGATTTCATCATTCTTAGCATTATTTAAAAATCCTTTTGTAAAGTTTCTGTTGAATATTTTCTTTAAATCTAAAATATATTTCTCATCTATTTTTACTTTACCATTTTTTAAATAAGAATCAACTGCTGTTCTATATATCTTAGTTGCCATATAAACGTATTCCGGACTTTTCATTCTTCCTTCTATTTTAAAACTATCTACACCAATATCAATTAATTTACCAATTATATCTAAACTACATAAATCTTTAGTACTTAAAATATATTTCTCATCATTTACTTTTTTATTATTGGATATTAAATTATAAGGTTGTCTACAACATCCAGCACAGGAACCTCTATTACCACTTCTATTTCCTATTAAAGCACTCATCAAACACTGACCAGAATAAGATATACATAAAGCACCATGAACGAATATCTCAAGTTCTATACCAGTATTTTCTTTTATGTATTTAATTGTATCTATACTAGTTTCACGAGCCAAAACTGCTCTTTTAAGACCCAATTTTTCTACTAATTTAACTCCTTCTATATTATGAATATGCATTTGTGTTGATGCATGAAGTTCTAAATTAGGATATGTTTTTCTTATTAAATCCATCATACCTATATCTTGTATTATTAAAGCATCTACATTATTTTTATATAAAAAGTCTACATAAGATAAAAAATTTTCTACTTCGCTTTCATATATAAGTGTATTTACAGTTACATACACTTTAACATTATATAAATGTGCATATTTTATAGCTTCTATTAACTCTTCATCTGTAAAATTATTAGAAAATGCTCTAGCTCCAAATAATTTTCCACCCAAATAAACCGCATCTGCTCCAGCCATTATAGCAGCTTTTAAACATTCAAAATTACCTGCCGGTGATAAAATCTCCATATAATACCTCCAAATTTAAAACTATTATAACATTTTAAATCATATATTTAAATAGTGATATTATGAATTTTTTAAATAATATAAACGCAAATGAATTTACAACTTCAGCTTTTATAATTGGGTTATTATTATGTGATGATCTAACTCCTGCAAAACAAAATTCAATTGGAAACTGGTTTATGCTTATAGGACAGGTATTGTCTACTAATGCAAGTCAACAACAAGTTGTTAATAATGCTAAAAAAATATCTAATCAATCTAACAGTCATATAGTAAATGATAATAATTTAGATATAGATGATTTAAGGAAAGCTATGGATATAATTAATCAAAAACTTAGTGAATTATAAAAAGCCACTTTAAAGTGACTTTTCAGTTTCTAAATTATTTTTCTTATTTAAAACAGCATCAACTAATAGATGTCTATTAGGTATTAATTTTCTATTTTCTCTTGTTGGATGAACACGATTAGATAATAATATAATTGATAATTTATTATCTCTATCCACAACTATACTTGTACCTGTAAATCCAGTGTGATATATTGTATTATCACTAACACCATCTCCAGTTACATTTTTACTTTTGCCATATATCCAACCAATACTTCTTACTGTTCCATCATATTCAGTAACACAAGGAGTAAACCATAAATCTAAATATTTCTTTTCTAAATATACACTATCATTTACTATGCCATCATTTAATATCATATCAGTAAATTTTCTAACATCTTCTACAGAGCAAAATAATCCAGCATGTCCTATAATATCTTTAGAATAATATGCTTTTTCATCATGAGTTTTACCCCAAACTAATCCTCTTTCTTTAGTGTATTCAGTAGGAGCAGTATTTTCTTTTTTAGGATGGAATGTAGCCGTTTTCATATCAAGTGGCTTAAATACTTTTTCAATAGCTATTACATCTAAACTTTTTCCATATACTTTTTCTAAAACTTTTCCAAGAAGTACAAAACCTCTATCAGAATATACAACATCAGTTCCAGTTTCATATTCCTTTCTCATATCATTTAATTGTTTTAAAAAGTCTTCATTACTGTGGATATTTGGTATATCAAAATCAGCTGAAAGGCCTGATGTATGAGTAACTAAACTATATATATTTATATCTAAATCTGAATATTGAGGTAAAAATTTTTCTAATTTATCAGATAAATTAATTCTTCCCTCTTGTAATGCTTTAGTAAAAATAGTATTTGTAACAATTACTTTGGTTAACGATGCCATATCATATAATGTATCAATATTATTTTCCACTCTTGTTGGGATTAAAGATCTATATCCTTTAAATCCTTCGCAATAACTCTTTCCATCACTAATGGAATATGTAGCACCAGGGAAATATCCATTTTTACACATCCAATCAACTATAGAATCTACATTATAAAATTTTTCTTCCATAAATTTCTCCTATCTAAAAACGTAGAAAAAAAATTTACTATTTTTCATACGATTATTATATTATTTTATTCTAATTTAAATAATTTGTTTTACCTTTTCTTTTTCTAAATCAAGATTTGCTTCAATCATTTCTGCTATTAAATTACTTAAATATTCATAATTATCTAAATAAAAATTAATATTAAATGTTGCTAACAAAATACTGATATAAGTTTGAATATCAATACCACTTATATTATTATTCATAGGATTAGTTATAATTTTAAAGATTTCATTCTCATATTTTTTAAAATTAAAAAACATGTTTTTATTATTTGTAATATCGTATATTTTTTCTAAAAATTGATTATATTTAGAAATATCTTTAGGTAGTATGGATTTAATAGATTTTAATTTTTTAATTTTTTGTTTTAAAAAACTTTTTTCATAATTATATGCGCCATCAATATATTCTTTAAAAATATATAAAGAATCAATATCATTCTTAATTATATTTAAAATTTCTATTGCTTCTTTTAAAGAAATATCATAGTTTATTAAAGAGGCCTTTTTTATATTTATTCCAGTATCAGTATCTGAAAACTGAACATATAAATCTCGTTCAATAATTTCATTATCCAATTTGATTCTAATACTTAATTGAATTATAGGAAACACTGTTCTTTCTAAAAAAACAACTCCATTTTCATTAATTATATTAATATAATACTCCTTACCTTTTCCAACTAATACATTGCATATTTTAGATTTAGGTATATCACATTCATTTTTTGATAATATTTCTTCTTTATTTAAATTTGTGATATCATTATCATCTGAAGTAATTTTTTGCAAGTTTATCCCATAATTTTCTTCTATTTCATCTAACTTACTTTTAGCATATTGTATTAACTCATATTTGTCATTTTTAATTATATAATTTAAATTTTCTAACTGTGATAGCACATCATCGCTACATAAAATAGCTATTGTGCCTAATTCAAATTTTGATAAGTCGCATTTTTTCTTTAAATACTCTATTAATCCTATACCATCTATAACATCATATCCATTTTTTATAAATGATATAATAATATCATTGTATTTTGACTGTTCCAATTTTTTATTTCTAAGCATATAAATCTCCCATAACTATCTAGTTATTATAGCATATAATGCTTAAATATGTAAATAAAAAACCATCTACTATTTAGTAAATGGTATTAAAGCCATAAAACGAGCTTTTTTTACTTCACCAGCAATGTGTCTTTGGTGTTTAGCACATGCACCAGTAATTCTTCTTGGTAATATTTTACCTTTTTCGCCGTTTATATATCTTTTAATTGTGTCAACATCTTTATAATCTACTGATTTACCAGCACACATTTGACAAATTTTCTTTTTCTTACGATAAAATTCAGCCATACTTTCCTCCTAATCTAAAAAGTTATCATCGATTGATACACTATCTCCGAAGTCAGCAAATGGATCATTATCAACATTAACATTATTAGATGGTACTTCAAAGTCATATGGAGATTTTTCATATGAAGCATTTGATTGATTATTTGATCTAGATTCAGTTTGAGCTTTAGACTCTAAGAATCTTACATTATCAGTTACTACATCTGTAGTATATCTTTTATTTCCATCCTTATCTGTAAATGAACCTGTTTGAATTCTTCCTTCTATAGAAACTAGGCTACCTTTATTTAAATATTGACATATAACTTCTGCTTGTTTTCTCCATGTTACAATATTTATAAAGTCAGTCATTCTCTCACCAGTTTGAGAGTTAGTACCTCTATCTACTGCTACTGAATAACGAGTATAAGGTACGTTAGTGTTTGTGTATCTTAATTCTGGTTTAATTGTTAATCTTCCAACTAATAATACTTTATTCATAAATCCTCCTTAGTCTTCGATTCTTGTAATCAAATGACGAACGATATCTGATGTATTCTTAGCTTGTCTATCGAATTCAGATACAGCACTAATTGAATCTGTATCAAAGTTAATTACATAATAAAAACCTGATTTAAAATCTTTGATTTCATAAGCTAATTCTCTTTGACCAATTTCTTTTTCATTTGTTATAGTAGCATTGTTATCAGTTAAAATTTTAGTAAATTTAGAAATAACATTTTTCTTTTCTTCATCTGATAATGTTGGTTTTACTATAAACATAACTTCGTATTTACGCATTCTTACACCTCCCTATGGTCTATGGCCTTATACAAGGCAAGGAGTAAATTAAATTACTCGAGCTAATTATAGCAAACTTTTAATACTTTGTAAATAGATTTCTTTACATATATTAATATAATATATACATATTAATAATAGGTGAATAATATGTATTATTTAAATTATTTTTTTATAATGTCATTGATTGGTCATTTTATAGAGACTTTTATATACGCTGATGGTAACTCAGGAATTCTTTTAGCTCCTTGGACTCCGGTATATGGCATAGGTACTATTTTAATATTATTAATTAATAAAGTTATAAATAAATATATCAAAAATAAATACGTTAAAATTATATTATTATTTTTATCATCAATGATTATATTATCAATTATTGAAGCTATGGGCGGTTATTTAATAGAATATTTATTTCATACTACTTTTTGGGATTATAGTGATTTTAAATTTAATATAGGAAAATATATAGCAGTTGAGATTGCTATTATCTGGGGATTATGTAGTATTTTACTTATATATTTTATAAAACCCTTAATAGATAAAATAATAAGTAAGATACCAAAATATCTTACTTACACTTTATTAATATTATTTATAATAGATCTTGTTTTAACTCTAATTATTAAACGTTAAATCTAAAATAACAAATATCACCATCTTGCATTAAATATTCTTTACCTTCTAGTCGTGACTTACCAGCTTCTTTTACAGCTTTTTCGCTTCCATATTTTTCTAAATCATAATAACTCATTACTTCAGCTTTTATGAATCCTCTTTCAAAATCTGTATGTATAATTCCTGCACATTCAGGAGCTTTCATACCATCTTTAAATGTCCATGCTCTAACTTCATCTGTTCCAGCTGTAAAAAATGTTTTTAATCCAAGTAGTGAATATGTAGCTTTAATTAATTTATCTAAACCAGATTCATTAATACCTAATTCAGATAAAAATTCTTCTTTTTCTATATCGGTTAGATCTTGCAAGTCTTCTTCAACTTTAGCGCATACTTTAATAACTTTAGCTCCCTCAGCTTCTGCATATCCTTCTGTCATAGTTACATACATATTATTATTATTTAATAAATCTTGTTCTGATACATTTGCCATATAAATTATAGGTTTTAAAGTTAAAAAATTAAATGGTTTTAATATTTTTAATTCTTCTAAACTAAATTCCATTCTTCTTATAGGATAATTTTTTTCTAAGTTTTCTTTTATTTTTTTTAATAATTCAACTTCTTTTAATGCATCCTTATCTTTAGACATAACTGCTTTTTTTTCAATTCTAAGTAATCTATTTTCTACCACTTCTAAATCAGCTAATATAAGTTCTATATTTATTATTTCTATATCTCTTATTGGATCAACTTTATCTAGCACATGTAATATATTTTTATCTTCAAAGCATCTAACAACTTCAACTATGGCATCAACCTCTCTTATGTGAGATAAAAATTTATTTCCTAATCCTTCACCTTGCGATGCACCTTTTACAAGACCAGCTATATCAGTAAATTCAAATGACGTAGGAACTAAACTTGCTGGTTTATATAGATCATTTAAAAAATCTAATCTTTTATCTTTTACAAGTACCATTCCTACATTTGGTTCTATAGTTGCAAAAGGATAATTTGCAGCTAATATATTTTGTTTTGTAATTGCATTAAATAATGTAGACTTTCCTACATTTGGTAAACCTACGATTCCTGCTTTTAATGACATATCTTCACCTCTAAATCTTATTTAGTATAACATTTTATTTGTATTCTTTCAATAAGTTTAAAGAAAAATAACTGTATTAAACAGTTATATTCTTTTTACCTTAGTTACAGTTATACCATCAGTACTACTTTCAATCATTTTATCAAGTTTAGCTTCTGCATAATCAAATGCATCTTTTGCTTTTGGATTTTGTCTAACTTCTTTTAATCTAGATATTATACTCTCTTCTTTAATTACCTTTGCAACACTAAGTAATTTTATTTGATCAATAAATCCTAATCTAACAAGTTCACCTACATTAGCATTCCAAAGTCCTTGTTCTCTTAATTTTGCCATATTTAAATATTCACCATTATAGAACATATCAAAAACTTTTGGATCAATATCATCTTCTACTTTCATTGGTGTCCATCTACCCTCTAATATTTGGTGATATATATCTAATCTATCAACATCTTCTACTATTTGTGTAATAGTTGATAATGCATTATTTTTATGTGCACTTGATAATATTTCTTCCATACTATAGTTTTCAAATAAATTTAATAGTAATACGTTAAGTTCTTCATCACTATTCATTTTATCAACATGATCATTAACAATTTTCTTAATTGGCTCATGATATATTTTATCTTGTGGTACTTGTTCTTTAATTACTTTATTTAATACCATTCTACCTAAAATGCCATGATTTTTTATTCCCATAGAAGTAGCTAATTCATTATCTCTATAATTTCCCATTAATACCATTTGTTTAAATCTACCAATATCATGATCTAATAAAGCTAAATTAGTAAATCTTTTAGTGTCATCATTAAAATTTAGAATTGATGTAGCTAAAAGTCCATCTTTAACAACTTCATTAGTATGAATTATTTTTTTATTTATTTGATCTATTCTAGATGTTTTCTCTTCATCAGTTAAATCTAAGCCTTCAATAGAAGCAATTCTCTTATTTGCTTCTTTTAAAAATACTTCATTACAATTATTAATATCTATCATATAATTTCCCCCTTTTTGTAATTTATGGCATATATACTACCATACTTCTTTATATTTGTCAAATTCATATTTTATTACTATTTTTCAAATTAAATATCACAGGTATAAATATACTAGTTGATGGAGTTATAAATAAATGTCCTGAAAAAAGAGCTAAGATAAATATTAAAAATATGGATGTATTAATCATTATATTATTTAAATCAAATTTAAATGTATTATTTTTTAAAACATATATGACTGGAATAAAAAATAAAATAAATCCTATTATTCCATGTCTTAATAATATATCAAAATAATCCATTTCTATCATTTTTAAACTCAAATTATCTTTAGAATAATTTTCTATATATCCAATTCCAATTATTTTTGTCATTAAATTACTTTCTTTATATGAATTATATGAATTATTTAAGAAGGTTAATCTCTGGCTAAAAATAAAATGATCTATTAATTTAACATCACTAAATATAAAAACTGGATTACTTACCTCTAAAAAGTCTAAATGTATTTTAATATTCTTATAAAAATTGGTTTTAGGAACTATTAGTATTGTCATAAAAATAACTAATACTATTATAGAAAAAATAGCACTCAATTTCTTATAGTTTTTGTTTTTAGCTAATTTAACTATTATATATATAAATAAAATTAAAAGTATTATAAATAAACTTAATATTGGAACCTTTGTTCCCATAGAAAAGAATACATATAAAGTAATTAATAATAAAATTAAATTAACTATTCTATTTCTATCTTTTCTATATATTAATACTAAAGGAAACAAAATACTTAATATATTACCAATAGAATTTGCTGAAATAAAAAATCCTATTGTACCAACTTTACTATGTGCATAGCTATCAAATCCTATATTAAGAATTCCTGGTATAAATATTAGTAACAAATAAATTGAATATATATAATATATTTTTTTTAAATCAAATGTTTTATTTTTTAAGGTGTCAGTAAAGAGCATTAATACTATTGGAAAATAAAAGGTGTTTAATGTGTTTTTAAGCTCATAAGATAAAACACTAAAATCCTTTATATAAATTATATTTATAGAAAAAATTAATATATATATAATTATTAACGATGTAATTATCTTAAATGATTTATTTTTAGATATAAAATATAAATAATAGATTGAAAAAAATAAAAATACTAACCTTATTAATGGACTAATAAAATTATTAATATTTAATATATTTATAGAAATTCCTGCTATTACATCTAAAAACGGTTGGATAAATAAATAAATTATGATTATATTATAAATGTTTTTTTCTATGTAACTATTTATTTTTTTCATAGAATTTACTCCAAATATAGTCTTCATTAGTATAGTTATATATGATTTCTTCTTGTTTTTTTCTTTTTTCAACAAATTCATCAAATGTGCAAATTACTTTAGCTGGATTACCCCCTACTACTGAATTAGAAGGAACACTTTTAGTCACAACACTTCCAGCTGCTACTATTACATTACTATTTATAGTTACACCTGGTAATATTATAGAATTTGAACCTATAAATACATTATTTTTAATATCTATACAATCAGTTTTATATGAAAATTTATAATCACTCATATTATTTAAAACTTTATCAATAATATCATGGTTTATAAATGTTACTCCGCTTGCTATAGTGACATTAGATCCAAAACTAATTAATTTAGGTTCGCTTGGTAATAGCCTTGGTTGGAAAAAAAAGTTATCCCCTACTTTATAAAATATATTTTTTTTAAGTATGTACTCACTTCTTTTAAGTGCATCTATAACAAAAAATACCCTTAATCTTTTTAACTGTTCTTTTCTATATTTTTTCATTATACTCACCAATCTTATTATATCGTATTTTAAAAATAAAAGCTACAATTTACATTGTAGCGAATGTATTTATACCAAGTGGTAAACCTGATATATACCAAATGACTAATAAAACTATTATAAATACTAAAAGAGCTAAAATGATAGGTGACAATAGTTTTATATGTGAAAATAATCCAATTTGGTTATTAGTATCATATTTTTTATATATTCCAAGCATTATTATTAAATAAATAAATAATGGAGTAAATATTGATCCTATACTTGATGCAACACTAAATAAAAACTGAGTAAAATCTGGTGTTATATTAGCTCGCATAAATATTGGAACTAATGTAGGAGAAATTAAAGTCCACTTTGATAGGCTATCAGGCATTAATATACTCATTATAAATATAGCAACAAATGTTATTACAATAAGTGGTATACCTGTAAAATTTAAAATTTCTAATAAATACATCAATTTACTTATTATAATTAAATCTATATTTGTATATGTAACAATATAAGATAATACTGAATATAAAAATATAAATACAAATAAATTACCAATATTATCAAAGTATTTAGTTAATCCATCACTAAATTCATGATTATTATTAAAATTCTTACTTATAAAGCCATAAATAAATGAAGTTATTATAGAAATAATCAAATATAAGCACATAAAGAACTGATTAAATGTAGAATTTGGACTAAATATTTTGGCTATGTAATTATTTAATGTATTATCAATTAGAGAACTGTTAGGTCTTATTAAAAATAATGATACAATTAACATTAATAGAAAACTTACTAATGATATAATTAATGCTTTTTTTGATATTTTTTTATCTTCTAAATCACTTTCTATCATAGGAATTTTTTTTATAATGTATTTTTCCATAAAACCAGTAATAAGTAAAGGCATTAATATAACTGATGCTAACATAATATAAGTATTTGAAAATGTTTTGAAAACATATGATTTATCAACTTCTAATGATGCTGAAAGTTCTGTTAAAACACTCAAAGAATAAAAATTATAATTAAATATGTTAACGCCAAAACCAAGGGTAATACCAATAAATATATTAATTAATCCAACTAATGGATTTTTACCCATATTTATATATATAACTGGTACTAATGGTAATAATATTATATAACTATATTCACCAAGCATTGTAAAAAGTATACCTAAAACTATTGTTAAGAAAATAATAATATTTGATTTTATATGTTTAAATCTATTAAATACATGATATATTAACCCAGAACTATCTAATATACTAACAGAAAATAAACTTATAATTATTAGTGTTAACTCTTTTACTAAATTAAAATTAGAGATTACACCACTAAGTAGTGAAGTAATACCATCTTTAGAAAATATATTATTAGAAAGTACAATAGAAGTTTCTAATTTACCATTTGAAATAGATGTAATATTACCATTAATGTTAAATTTACTAAAAAATAAACTTAAAACAGATACTATAATTATTAAAAATACAATAGACAGTGTTACAGAAAATAATTTATTAGATTTTAACTTTTCTTTCATATTTCACCTACAAACTAATAATTTTTTTGATTTTCTTATTAAATTCTACCCTATCTAACATAATTTCCCTATTACATAAAGTACATTTAATTTTTATATCAGCACCAATTCTAGTTATTATAAAATTAGAATTGCCACAAGGATGTGGCTTTTTCATTAAAACGGTGCTACCTAGTTTATATTCTTTATTCATTATGTATCACCAATTGATTATATGGAATTACTATATTATTTTTATCAAGTTCAAGCTTAATATATCTTCTCATTTCCCTTTGTACACTATATTGAGTATTAGAATTAACTTCTGCAGATATTCTAATCACAACTGAACTTTCTGCTAAATCTTCAACACCAAGTACATTTATTTTCTTAATATCTTTTATGTTTTTTTTCATTTCAAGTGATAAATCTTTTAATATATTTAATGTCTTATCTATGTCTTCTTCATATGCAATAGAAACATCTACAACAGCTAAAGAATTTTCTATAGTATGGTTTATAACTTCTGTAATAGAACCATTATTTATTATTAATACTTCACCTGTTGCAGCCTTTATTTTTGTAGATTTCATTCCCATATAGATTACTTCACCTTTAAAATTATTTATAGTAACTGTATCACCAATATTATAACTATTTTCAAATATAAGTGATATTCCAGCTATTATATCTTTTAAAACGCCTTGAAAAGCAAGACCAATAACTACTGTAACAGCACCAAATGAAGTTACAATAATAGAAGTATCTATATTAAATATTTCAAGTATAATTATAAATGTTATGATTATAATTACCCATCTTATTATATTCGTAATAAAAGATTTCAAAGTCTTCAATTTTTTATCATTTACTTTTTCATTTAGTACTTTTAATTTTATACTAAATATTTTATTAATTATATTTTTAAAAAAAGAATATAAAAATATAGCTATTAATAAAGTAATAAGCGAAGCTATAACTTCTTTAACTATTTTATTTTCAAACATTTTTATTAATAAATCCATAAAAAGCACCTTATTCTTTTACATTTAATATTTCTAAAATTCTATTTAAATCTGCTGTATTATTAAATGATATTTCTATTTTTTTATTTTTTATTTTTATTTTAGTATCCAATTTATCTCTCAATAAATCTTCAACATATTTATATTCTGAACTAGTAGTATTTTCTTTTCTTTTAATATTAACTTTTCTTTCATCATCTAAAGTTATTTCTTCTATTTCTCTTACTGGTAATTTTTCTAAATCAATTTTTCTAGCATATTCTATAATTTTATCATTATCTTCCAGCTTACTTAAAACTCTTGCATGACCCATGCTTATTTTACCTTCTGATATCATTTTTTGAACTTCTACAGGAAGGCGAAGTAATCCTAACATATTTGTTATATGTGATCTACTTTTACTTACTCTAGCACTTAACTGTTCTTGAGTTAAATTCAACTTTTCTATCATTGTTTTATAAGCTATAGCTTCTTCTATTGCATTTAAATTTTCCCTCTGTAAATTTTCTAAAAGAGCTATTTCAATCATTTGTTGTTCTGTAAAATCTCTTACAATTGCTGGTATAGTAGTAAGTCCTGCTAATTTACTTGCTCTATATCTACGTTCTCCTGCTACTATTTCATAACCTTTAATGCTTTTTTTAACTATAATAGGTTGAAATACACCATTTTCTTTTATTGATAAAGCAAGTTCATTTAATGCTTCATCATTAAATATTTTTCTTGGTTGGTGAGGATTTGGTCTTAATTCATCTAGATTTATTTCTATGACCTCATCCTTTGGAGTTTCATCTAATATTTGTTTTTCAAAATTATCAAAATCTAAATTTTCACTATTAAATAATTGCTCTAATCCTCTACCTAGAGCTCTTTTTTTAGTTTCCATTATGATCAATCACCTCTTTAGCCAAATTAAGATATGCAACTGTTCCTCTGTTCTTAGGATCATAAGCTAAAATTGGTTTACCATGGCTTGGTGCCTCTGATAATTTAATAAGTCTAGGAATTATAGTATCATAAACTTTTTCTTTAAAATAAGCTTTAATTTCTTCTACTACTTCAAGGCCTAATATTGTTCTTGAATCAAGCATAGTAAGTAATACTCCTTCAATATCTAATGATGGATTTAAATCCTTTTGAATTAATAATATTGAATGTAATAATTGAGTAATACCTTCTAGTGCAAAAAATTCACACTGTACTGGAATCATTACAGAATTAGCACTTGCTAAAGCATTAGTTGTAAGCATACCTAAACTAGGTGGACAGTCAATAATTATATAATCATACGTTTCTTTAGCCACATCTAAATATTTTTTTAATTGTGTAGACCTATTAAAACTTCTATCAATTCTACTTCTTTCCATTAGTTCTATATCAACACCAGCTAAGTTAATAGAAGCAGGTATAATAGATAAGTTTTTAAATTCAGTTTTTACTATAACTTCATCTAAAGAAGCTTTATCTACAAGTAAATCATACACCGTTTTATCATGACTACTTTTACTAATTCCAACACCTGTTGTACTATTGCCTTGGCTATCTAAATCAACTAATAAAACTTTTTTATCTAATACACCTAATGACGCCGATAAATTTATACTCGTAGTAGTTTTGCCTACTCCACCTTTTTGATTAACTAAAGCTATTACCTTCCCCATAACATCACCATTTTTCTACAAATACTATTTTATCATATTTTAATCTATTTAGATAGTAATATTTTTAAAAAATGTAAATAGACATTTAAATAATTAAAATTTAGCATATTAAAAATGAGAGTTCTTCTCATTTTTAATCATTACACAAACAATTATAACATCATTATTTGTTTTATACTTAGTCCAGTTGCCTTAGATATTATTTCATTATTTAATCCCATTTGAAGCA